>CAZGKG010000011.1:0-8765 GCA_964525615.1 uncultured Rickettsiales bacterium
GTGGCTTAGGGTTTGACTTGGGGCTAAAATTGCCCCTACATTGGGCGCGGGAGTGGTGGAGATGTCTCGTGGATCCGGAGACGGCATGGACGAACAAGCACAAGCACAAGCACAAGCACAAGGCCTCCTACAATCGAGGGTTACAAATCCCACACGTGTGTGGATGACGGGCATGATTTGATTCAGGCTAGAAGGTTGGCTCCGGTCCCCAGTACCCGACTTTCAAATGGTTGGGGTGTTGTTGACGGGTGAGAAGAGGGCTGTTGGGGATAAGGCCCTATGGTTTTGCTTTCAATGGCAACTCCACCTGGATCCCTTTGGTTTTTTGGAGATGTCCACTAAACCACCGGAAGTTTCGTGGTGCCGAAGAGGTGAATCGAACACCCGACCTACCGATTACGAATCGGTTGCTCTACCAGCTGAGCTACTTCGGCAAAAAGCCTTTCCATCATCCCTGAGATTCCTTAAACTTCCCTCAGGAGGCTGCTAAGGCTTACGAGGCCTTCCCAAGGAGAAATCTTGAAAAGAGTTTCGGTCCAGGAGGTCAAAGGAATAAAATGGCGGGGATGACGGGACTCGAACCCGCGACCTTCGGCGTGACAAGCCGACACTCTAACCAACTGAGCTACACCCCCTCGAAAAAGGATTTTCCTTCTTCGCGTTCCCTTAACATCGCCTAGCTCATGGCCTGTGTCAAGTCCCTGAAGCTTAGGAAAGTTCCTCTTGATAACGGTCTTTCATAAGGTAAAGACCCACGATTGATCCAATACCAGCAATCATCAGATAAAAAGCAGGTGCCAGAGGATTTCCAGACAGTTGAATGAGCCACGTGACGACAAAAGGAGCGGTTCCACCAAAAAGTGCCATGCTCAGATTATGAGCAATAGAAATCCCTGAAAAACGAACAGAGGCTGGGAAAGATTCCACAAGAACAGCTGCTAAAGGAGACCAATAACATCCCATTAAAATACCAAAGATGATGTGGCAAAAAGCGGCTATTTCGACAGAACCTGTCAAAAATCCTTGAAAGAGGGCATAGCTTAATCCTACAAAAGCAAGGGCTGTTCCGATCATCACGGGTTTGCGTCCGATACGGTCCACTAAAAGACCCATGAGGGGGATTGTAATAGCAAAAGCCATCATAGAGGCGGTATTGATCCAAAGAGCTGTTGATTGGTCAAATCCCACAAAGCGTTCCAAATAGGAAACCACAAAAGTAACGATTAAGTAGAACCCAACAGCAACGGTCAGATCGATGAGAAACACCGTGAGCATCGCTTTTTTGTGCTCTTTCAAAAGAGTTGCAAGGGGAGATTTTTTCTCCTTTTGATTCTTTTTGATCGTTTCAAAGGTCTCAGGATCGCTCAACATGCGCCGCATGTAAGAGCCCACAAATCCCCCTAAGATACTTAACACAAAGGGAATTCTCCATCCCCAAGAGGTTAAAGACTCTTTATCTAAAAGAAAACTTAATCCTGCCGCAACCCCAGAACCAATCAACAGGCCCAAAACAGCACTCATGGGAGCCCAGCTTCCTGCAAAACCTCGGTTTTTACCCTCTGCATGCTCTACAATAAAAATAATGGATCCGGTAAATTCTCCTCCCATCGACAGGCCTTGCAATAAGCGAATCAGTGTCAGAAGGAGAGGGGCCACCCAACCAACCATGTCATAGGTGGGCAAAAACCCAATAGCGGCTGTTGGGACCGCCATCAGATAAATAGACCACTGAAGGGCCTTTTTACGCCCGCTAATATCGCCGATGTGGCCAAAAACAAGGCCCCCCAAAGGACGCATGACAAATCCGGCTGCGAAGGCCCCATAGGTTGCTAGCAAAGAGGCAACGGGATCTTCAAGGGGGAAAAAGATCTTTGCAATTAAGGTGGCAAAGTAACCATAAAGAGCAAAATCATACCATTCAAGGGCGTTTCCTATCATGGCTGAAAGGATGACCCGAAAGCGTTCTTTCCGGCAGGTGAGGGGCGTGTCAACAGAATGAGCAGGGACCGAAACACTTAGCGAGGTCATTCAAAGATCTCCTGAAATTTAACAAAAAAAGATATATTCCGAAAATTGAAAAGAGAGCAAGATGGAAAACTCTCCCAAACGGACCTTAGATGGGTAACGATTGCCAAATAACTGAATATTTGTAAAGTACCTTTTCTGACAAAGGGCTCCGTCTTTGTTCCAGCTTATCCTCAGTTTTTTGCCATAAGTATGCCAAAACGATGGCGCACCGCCTCTAAATCCTCCAGCGTATCAACCCCTAAAGGAGCTTCAAGGTGTACCTTTTGGACACCGATTTCCATGCCCGCCTCCAAAGCTCTTAATTGTTCAAGCATTTCACTTTTTTCCAAAGGGGAGGGGGGGAGACTTACAAAACGTTCAAGGGCGCACCGTCGGTAGGAATAAAGCCCTATGTGATGCCATCCCCCTTCTCCCCAAGGAAGGGAGGCCCGACTAAAATAAAGGGCGCGGGAACAAAAGACCCCCTCTCGCTCCACTAAGGCAATTTTAACCACACTTGAGCGTTCTTTTTCTCCCCAGATGAGGGGCGTTGCAACGGTTCCAATGGAAAAGCTGTTGAATTCAAGGGGTTTAAGTACCTCTTGAAGGAGTTGAGGATTCAGAAGGGGAAGATCCCCTTGCACATTTACGATGGTTTGAAATTTTTTCTCAGGATCGAATAAGGAGGCTCCTGCAAAAACACGATCTGAACCACTCGTTAACTGGGGATCGGTCAAGACAGCAATGCCGCCTGCCTTTTCTATGACCTCTTGAATTTCAAGATCTCCTGCTGCCACAATTACAGGGCCTATTTGGGCCTCACAGGCGCGCTCCCATACATGAAGGATCATGGGTTTACCGCCAATATCCGCCAAGGGTTTATTAGGTAGGCGTGTGGCCTTCAAGCGTGAGGGAATTACAATAAGGGGGGGGGTCGTCATGCATTTGCTTTCTTTTGGGCTCTTCGTTATGTTTTTTTAAAATATTTCTAGATTTTTTGAAAGGGAAAGTCTGATGTCTGCTTTTCGAACGGAGACTGATTCTTTTGGCCCTATTAAAGTACCGGCCGATTGTTATTGGGGTGCCCAAACCCAGCGATCCCTTGAAAATTTTAAAATCGGATCAGAAAAGATGCCCTTAGGTGTGATTAGGGCTTTTGGTCTTCAAAAAAGGGCTTGTGCCAAGGTGAATAAGGATTTAGGGCTTCTTGATCCGATTCTGGCGGATGCGATTATGGCGGCTGCCCAAGAGGTGGCGGAGGGTTTCTTGAATGATCAGTTTCCTCTTTTGGTGTGGCAAACGGGTTCTGGCACTCAAACTCACATGAATGTGAATGAAGTGATCTCCAACCGTGCAATTGAGCTGTTGGGCGGAACTTTAGGAAGCAAGACACCTGTGCATCCAAATGACCATGTTAATTTGGGGCAGTCATCTAACGATAGCTTCCCCACCGTGATGCATATAGCAACTGTCCTGGCTCTTCACCGTCAGTTGTTTCCAGCATTGGCTGTGCTTGAAGAAGGTCTGTTGGTCAAGCGTGACCTCTTTTATGAGATCATCAAAATTGGTCGCACCCATCTTCAAGATGCAACTCCTCTTCGTCTTGGCCAAGAGTTTGGGGCGTTCGCTTTTCAGATGTCTCAAAATAGAAAACGTCTTCAAGAGATATTGCCCGATCTTTATGCATTGGCTCAAGGAGGGACAGCTGTTGGAACGGGCTTGAACGCTCCTTCTGATTTTGGGGAGCGGGTGGCATCCGAAATGGTTTCTTTGACGGGGCTTCCTTTTACCGCGACTTCTAACAGGTTTGAAGCCCTGGCCAGCCATGATCCCTTGGTGATGCTTTCTGGAGCCTTGAATACCCTTTCTGTTTCCGTGATGAAAATGAGCAATGATATCCGCCTATTGGCATCAGGTCCCAGGTGCGGTCTGGGGGAGCTCTTACTTCCAGAAAATGAGCCAGGTTCTTCTATTATGCCTGGAAAGGTGAATCCTACCCAAGTGGAAGCTCTCACGATGGTGGCGACTCAAGTGATGGGATATCACACGGCTATTACTTTTGCTGGTGCCCAAGGACATTTACAGTTGAATGTTTTTAAGCCCCTGATTATTAAGAATGTTTTGTCCCAGATCCGCCTTTTGGCCGACGGTATTCGAAGTTTTTCTGAAAAATGTCTTCGTGGGATTCAACCCCACAAAGCCCAGATTAAACTTCATCTTGAGAATTCCTTGATGTTAGTCACAGCCCTGACTCCTCATATTGGATATGACAAGGCGGCGGCTGTGGCTAAAAAAGCAGAGGCAGAGGGAAGTACCTTGAGGCAAGCGGCACTTGCGTTGGGCTATGTTTCCCCAGAAGACTTTGATCAGTGGATTAATCCAAGGGTGATGGTGTAAGGTCATCTGGAACAAAAAATATTATGGGAAGGAGCCTTTGAGGGTGTCTCAAATTATATCTCTTGAAGATCGTCTTTTATCCCGCGCAAAAGAACTAGAGCTTTATGAGGGGCTTTTAAGACGTTGGCAAAAGACCCTGAATCTAGTTTCTTCTAGCACTCTTGACGTTTTTTGGGAGAGACATGTCAAAGACAGTGCCCAGCTCCTTCCTTTTTTAAACTCCTCGGAGTCGATCGGCGATATGGGGGCGGGCGCCGGGTTTCCCGGTCTTGTGCTTGCTTTGCTGGGAGATTTTTCTGTCCATTTAATTGAATCCGATACACGCAAATGTCTTTTTTTAGAAGAGGTCATTCGTCACACAAAGGCTTCTGCTGTGGTTCATTGTTGTCGTCTTGAGGCTTATCAAGGGCCCTCTTTAAATACCTGGGTGGGACGGGCGTTTGCTCCTCTTGAAAAAATTTTGTATTTTGCTCGACATCATTTGACCCCCGCTACCCGTTTTGTCCTGTTAAAAGGAAAGAGTGCGGAAACGGAAGTAAAAAATGCGTTAAAAAAGTGGCAATTCCGGGTTGAATTTTACCCCAGTTTAACTCATCCTGAGGGGCAAGTTTTGATTTTAACACAGGTGTCTTTTAGACGGTGAAGAAAAAAAATCGTAACGTCATTGCTGTCGCGAACCAAAAGGGAGGTGTTGGAAAAACAACTACCGCCTTAAATTTAGCAACAGCGCTTGCGGCGGTGGGGAAAAATGTCTTGGTGGTGGACTTTGATCCCCAAGGAAATGCCAGCACAGGTTTAGGTGTGCCTCTCAGCAACCGCAGCCGTAGCAGTTACGATGTTTTGTTTGACCCCTCCTTGATGCCCCAGCTTTGTTTGCCCACAGAAGTGCCCCACCTTTCTTTACTGCCCGCAACACCGGATCTTGCGGCAGCAGAGGTAGAGCTTGTGTCTCTTGAGGGTCGCGCTTCCCGCTTGTCGGCTGCTCTTGAATACGTGGATTCCTTGTATGATTACATTTTTGTGGATTGTCCTCCTTCTTTAGGATTGCTGACCTTGAATGCGCTTGTGAGTGCTCAAAAGGTTTTGATTCCGTTGCAGTGCGAATTTTATGCTTTGGAAGGGCTGTCCCAGCTGCTTTCAAGCATTCAGAGGGTGAAGAAAAGTTTTAATCCCCATTTGGATCTTCAAGGTGTTGTGTTGACAATGTACGATCGGCGCAGTCTTTTAAATCAGCAGGTGGCAGAGGATGCCCAAAAGCATCTTGGAACAAAAGTTTATAAAACCCTTGTGCCGCGGAATATTCGTCTTTCGGAGGCGCCTTCCTATGGAAAGCCGGCGATTGTTTATGATTTAAGGTGTTCGGGATCTCAGGCTTACTTAGAGCTTGCGCAAGAATTTATTGCGCGAGAAGAAATTCTTTTATGAGTAACGGTGGTTTTTCAGCTCCTCCTTCCTTTTTAACCCCTAAACGGAAGGGGCTAGGCCGGGGATTAGCCTCTTTGTTTGAAGGTCAAGAGGAAGAAAAAGGTCCCCAGACCTCTGAGGGGGCAGATCTGCAGTATCTATCTCCTGACCTCCTCTTGTTGGGGAAATATCAACCCCGCCATCATTTTTCCGATGAAGAATTGCAAGAGCTTGCCCAATCGATTCGTGAGAAGGGGGTTCTTCAACCTATTTTAGTGCGTCGTCATGAGGATCGTTTTGAATTAATCGCGGGTGAACGGCGTTTGAGAGCCTCCCGTATTGCTGGTCTTGCGCAAATTCCTTGCCGTGTCTTAGAGGTCTCATCCCATGAGGCCTTTGAGATTGCGCTTTTAGAAAACATCCAACGAACGGATTTGTCTCCCCTTGAGGAAGCGCACGCCTATCGTCAATTGTTGGACTCTTTTGAGTACACGCAAGAGGATCTGTCGCAACGATTGGGCAAGAGTCGCGCCCATATCGCGAATATGTTACGTCTTTTAACGCTGCCTTCGGAAGTTCAAGACCTTTTAGAGAAAGGAAAACTGAGTGCAGGCCATGCGCGTACGCTCATTACGACGGATGAACCTTTAAAAGTCGCCCTTGAGATTATCGACAAGGGGTTGACCGTTCGGGAAGCAGAACAGTTGGCCCGTCATCAAAAAGACCCCTCTCAAAAATCAAAATCTGCCTTTGCAGAGGTGGGTGGCGCAGAAGAAGTGGCCTTATCCCAGCATCTTGTTGATTTGACAGGATTGCCTGTAAAAATTCAGATTAAACCGTCAGGAGGGGTGATTCAGATTAATTTCAAGACGCCTATGGAGTTAGATTCTTTTCTTGAGAAAATGACCCGTGGCTTTTTGGATCCAACTTCCCGGGTGCTTCCTTCTTAGGACGTTTTTTTTGAGGAGATTGCGTCTTCTGGAGACAAAAAAATCTTTAAAAATAGGAACACGTTGTCTTTTGTAAAACTTTTGTTGTCAAGATTCTTAAAACCCCCTATTGTCAGGTGTTTTGATGAACGGTTTTTTCCTTTATGATTTATACTTTTTTTCTTGATAAAAGTTCTGTCTTTTTCAGCCTTCCTTTATTTCGGTATTTGACTTTTCGAACGATGGCGGCTTTTCTAACGGCCTTTTTTATCAGCTTTTTTTTAGGCCCCTTCATCATTCGATGGTTGAAATCCCAACAAAAGGGAGGGCAACCGATTCGTGAGGATGGTCCAGAAAGACATCTTCTGACAAAAAAAGGAACCCCTACCATGGGTGGGACTCTTATTTTGAGTGCACTTGTAGGTGCGACCCTTCTTTGGGCAAATTTAGCAAATCCTTATGTATGGTGGATTTTGTGGATCACTTTAGGAATGGGAGCGGTGGGAGGATGGGATGACTATCTGAAATTATCCCGCTTTAACAGCAAGGGGGTTTCTGCACGTTTAAAATTTATGGCTCAAACTTTTATTAGTCTCGTGGCCGCCCTTTGGTTGATGGTTTTGTTTCCTGAGGGAATAACGGACACCTTAACCTTTCCTTTTTTTAAAAATATTTCTTGGCATTTGGGCCTGTTCTTTCCTATTTTTGTTTCTTGCGTGGTGGTGGGTACATCAAATGCTGTGAATTTAACCGATGGTCTTGACGGTCTAGCGATTGGTCCTTTAATAATTGCCACCGCCGTCTTTTGTGTGATCGCTTATGTGGTGGGAAATAGTATTTTTTCCAATTATCTTCAATTACCTCATGTGCCTGGGGTTGGGGAACTTTCTGTTCTTTGTGGCGCCTTAATCGGAGCGGGCTTAGGATTTTTATGGTACAACGCGCCGCCAGCGATGGTTTTTATGGGAGATACGGGTTCTTTAGCGATTGGTGGTTTTTTAGGGGCCCTGGGTGTTGCCACCAAGCATGAACTTGTGTTGGCTTTTGTGGGAGGGCTTTTTGTGATGGAGGCTCTTTCTGTCATTCTTCAGGTGGCCTATTATAAAAGTACGCGCAAGCGGATTTTCCTGATGGCTCCTATTCATCATCACTTTGAGAAGAAAGGGTGGCCTGAAACCACGATTGTTTTTCGTTTTTGGACGATTGCGATCATTTTAGGTGTTTTAGGGCTGGCCACTTTAAAACTACGTTAAGGAAAGCGATCATGAGTTTTATTCCTTCTTATCACGGTCGTTCAGTCGCAGTTTTGGGCCTTGGTCAGTCGGGGATGAGCGCCATTGAGGCTTTAAAAAGTTCAGGCGCTTTCGTGATGGGGTGGGATGATTTGGAAAATGCCCGTTTAAAAGCTGACGCCTTAGGTGTGCCCCTTTATGATTTAACCCAGGCTGATTTTTCTAAAGTAGAGACCTTAATCATCAGCCCTGGGATTCCCCATACCTATCCTGCACCTCATCCCGTGGTTTCGGCGGCAAGGGCTCAAGGGATTTCTCCCATCGGGGATGTGGAGCTTTTTTTTAAAACCTATTTCAAAAATCCCGTTGTGGGAATTACGGGAACCAATGGTAAATCCACGACAACTGCTTTGGTCACCCATTTATTGCAGACATCGGATGTTCCATGCCTTATGGGAGGCAATATTGGCGTTCCCCTTCTCAGTCTTCCTGTATTGGAAGGGGGGATTTATGTGCTTGAACTTTCTTCTTTTCAGTTAGATTTGACCCCCTCTCTTGATCTAGATGTCGCTGTTTTGTTGAATATCACTCCTGATCATTTGGAACGATACGCAGGCTTTGAAGGATATATTGAATCTAAGCTGCAGATTTTTCGGAATCGATCTAAACCTTTAAAAGCGGTTGTCGGTGTTGATAGTGCCTTGTGCAAGGATCTTTTCAAAAAATTAATGGATCAGTATCAAGGGCAAAGTCATTGCCATTTACTTCCCATCAGTTGTGAAGCATCTCTTGCTCA
>CAZGKG010000011.1:8775-19209 GCA_964525615.1 uncultured Rickettsiales bacterium
AAGGGGTTTCTGTAGTGAACGGAGTTCTTGAGGATCGTTCCGATCCTGGAGCGCCGCCTTTTTTTTGGGATCTGACCTCTTGTGATGCCTTGAAGGGAAAGCATAACCATCAAAATGCTGCTGCTGGTTACGCTGTGTTACGCCTTTTGGGCCTTCCACCTCAAAAAATTGTCTCAGGCTTTCAAAGTTTTTCTGGTCTTGCTCACCGACAAGAAAAAGTAGCGACTTTTGATGGAATCACTTATGTGAATGATAGCAAGGCTACGAATGCCCAAGCCACGCTGACGGCCCTCCAAGCGTATCAAGATTCTACAATTTATATCATTTTAGGGGGGCGTCCTAAAGAAGGCGGCCTTGCCCCTCTGCAACCGTATGCGTCACATCTCGCCCATGCTTTTTTAATTGGAGAGGCAGCACAAGAATTTAGTGTTTTTTGTTCTCTCACAGGGATTCCCTTTACCATAAGCAAGACACTTCCTCAGGCTCTGTTCGATGCGACGCAACGGGCACGGGCTGAAAAAAAATCGTTTCCTCTCGTGCTTCTGTCTCCTGCTTGTGCTAGTTTTGATCAATTTTGTCATTTTGAAGCCCGAGGTGAGGCCTTCAAAAGCTGGGTTCAGGAATATATTTATGGAAAATCCCTCTCTTAACTTTTCTCTTGCGCGGACAAATCGCACCTTCATTGGGAGATGGTGGTGGACGATTGATACCTTTTCGCTTTTTTTAATTTTTTTATTGATGGGAATTGGAAGTTTTCTGGTACTTGCTGCCAGTCCTAGTGTTGCTGAAAATCACACTTGGCAGACCTTTTACTTTGTTAAGCGTCACCTTACTATCTTAGGTCCCTCGATTGTCTTGATGGTGACATTGTCCTCCTTGTCCTTAAAAAATGTTCAACGGGTTAGTTTGCTTTTGTTTGCGGGAGGCTTGATCCTTTTGTTGTTGACTCTTTTTTGGGGGATTGAAATTAAGGGCGCGCGGCGATGGATTGGTTTAAAGTGGGGATTTTCCCTTCAGCCTTCTGAATTTATGAAACCAGTGCTTGCTGTTTTGTGTGCTTGGATGTTTTCTGAAAAACAGCGCCTTGGAAATTTTCCTGGTAATATGATTTCCTTTTTCTTGATGGCTGTTGTGATTGTTCTGTTGCTGCTTCAACCAGATTTTGGAATGAGTTTTTTGATGGTTGCGACCTGGCTAGTTCAATTTTTTCTAAGCGGCGTTTCTCTCTGGTGGGTAGGGGGACTTGCAGGATTAGGAAGTTTTGGTCTTGTGGGTGCTTATTTCTGTTTACCCCATGTGCGTCATCGTATTCATATTTTTCTTCACCCGGAAATTGATCGTTTTGGAGAACAATTTCAAATTTTCAAGTCTCTGGATGCTTTTTCCAATGGCGGCTTTTGGGGGCAGGGCCCAGGAGAAGGTGTGGTCAAGCATTCTTTGCCCGATGCTCATGCAGATTTTATCTTTGCGGTTGCAGGGGAAGAATTTGGATTTGTGTTGTGTTTTTCGATTCTTCTCCTTTTTGGGGGGCTGATTTTACGTTCTTCTTTTCGGATCTTAAGGCAAAAGGATTTTTTTATTACCCTTGCCGCTGCAGGCTTGATTGTCCAATTAGCTTTTCAGGTTTTCATTAATACGGCCTCGACCTTGAATCTTATCCCTCCTAAGGGAATGACTCTTCCTTTTATCAGTTATGGTGGCTCTTCTCTTTTAAGTGCCTCTATCGCGATGGGCTTTCTTTTAGCCTTTACACGAGAACGCGTTACACTGAAAAGTCCGCTAGCGCGCTTATTCCATCGATAGTTTTTGTGTTCTGTCTTTTATTGTGGATCAGAAGAGCCTGCAAAAGGTAACAAAGGGTCGGGCCCGAAGATTTGGTTTTTTATTTCCTCTTGTTTCGGGAGTGAAAGAATCTGAGGTAAGGGGGAGGGGCTTTGATTCACCTTTTCCAGGCTTTCTGGGATCAAATCTTCAGAAAAAGAATCTTCTTTTGTCTCTTCAAAAGTATCTGGAGCTGGTGGTTGAGGGGGGGGGACCGAGGCAGAAGATTCGGAAAATTCACCCGAAAGATCTAATTTTGGAGAAAACTGAAAATACGGATTTAGAAAAAAAATAAGAATCAGGCACAAGAGACAAGAGGACAATAAAATAGCTTTGGAGGGAATTTTTTGAGATTTTTCCTCAAGGTTTTCTTCTTGTATTTCGGTGGAGTCTGTTTTCTCCTTTGTAAAGGATTTATAGCGCTCAAGAATATCTGTGATTGGAACTTGTAAAAATTTTCCGTATGCCTTGATAAACCCCAAGACATAGGTCTTTTCTTGAGAAATGGAATCCCAGTGCTCTTCTTCAATCGCTTGAAGAACGCTTTCATTGATACATAAAGTTCTCGATATGTCCCGTAGGTTGAGTTTTTTTCCAAGACGGGTTTTCAGAAGTATTTTTTCTGCGGCCTCTGGTGAAGTTTGTGTACTTTGGATTGGAGCAGAGGTACTCGAAGAAGACGCAACTGCCTTTAAAGAAGTACTTTTAGACATTTTGTTTTTCCCAAAAAAACTGAGAGGAGCAAGGAGAATCATGATAGTTGAAATATTTATACAAAATACTTTCAAAATCTAAATAAAAAGTAAATTTATTCTGTCAGAGAAATAAACAAATACTTGTTTTTTCGAAAAAAGATTATATTTGTGGAGAGGCGATGAGGCGTTGAAGGACTTTTTCTGGCATCATCAGGGGAAGAAGTTTTTTCATTTCTGGGCCTGTCGAACGCCCTGTCAGTTTCTCCCGTAAGGGATGAAAAAGCGCTTTTCCAGAAAGTCCTGTCTTTTCTTTGAGGCTTTGGGTCCATTGTTTCCAGGTATCTTCTCCCCAAGGCTCTTGAGGTAAAAGCGCGTGAGCTGTTTCCCAAAAAGACGGGGGAAGGGACGTCAGAGTGTCAGAAAGAGGCAGAGATTCAAGATCCCCTTTACAAATTTTTTGCCATTCTGTGATGTCCTCCAGACGCCTCAAGCTGTCTCGCAGAGCCTCCCAGAAGGGGGGAGTAAGCCCTTGAATATCATGCTCTTGGCACAATTTTTCGGCTTCTTCAAAAGACAAGTGATGGAGAAACTTTTCATGTAATCGCCACAGATCATCAATATCAAGTTTTGGAGTGGCTCTGCCGAAATGGCTTAAATCGAACAAAGAAGAGAGTTGCTTGAGATGCGTGACAAGAGAAGGAGCTTCTGATGTGCCAAGAGCCATCAGAAAACTTGAGATGGCCAAAGGAAGCATGCCTTGCGCTCTTAACTCTTGGAGACTAAGGCTTCCCAGACGTTTTGAAAATCCTTGGCCATGGGCATCGGTAATCAGGGAAAAGTGACCAAAGGAGAGGGGGTTATTTCCTGCGCTTAAGGTTTTCATCATCTGAATTTGGACGGCCGTGTTGGTAATGTGGTCCTCTCCGCGTAAAATATGGGTGATTCCTAAATCGATATCATCAATAGCGCCGGCTAAGAGAAAACTGATGGTGTTGTCTTCTCGGATCACAATAGGATCGCTGAGGCTTTGAAGGTTATACTTTAAGGGGCCTCGAATTAAATCCTCCCACATAATTTCTTCAGGATCTAAAAGGAAACGCCAGTGCGGAGCGCGTCCTTGCGCCTCTAAACGGCTGCGCTCTTGTGAAGAAAGCTGAAGCGCGGTGCGATCATAAAGGGGAGGGCGCCCCCGAGACAGCTGAAGGCGTCGTTTAATCTCTAATTCTTGGGGTGTTTCATAACAGGGGTATAAACGGCCTTTTTGCTTGAGTGCCAGAATATAGGTTTCGTAAAGGGACGTTCGATCGGATTGACGTTCAAGACTGCTCCAGTTGAGGCCCATCCACATAAGATCCTCAAAAAGCGCTTGTGTGAAACGTTCTTCACTGCGCTTGCGATCGGTGTCGTCTAGACGGAGTAAAAATTCCCCCCCCCAACGGTCGGCAAAAAGCCAGTTCAAAAGGGCTGTTCGAATATTCCCTAAATGGAGAAATCCAGTGGGAGAGGGAGCAAAGCGCACTTTGGGAAGATTTTTATTCATAGCGAAGGGCCTCAACAGGATCAAGGCGTGCTGCCCGCCATGAGGGGTATAGGGTTGCCAAAAAGGTGAGAAAAAGGGTCATGCCGATGACGGTTGCAACTTCTGAGAGATTCACTTGAGAGGGCAATTGAGAGAGAAAATAAAACTCTGCCGGAAACAAATGAGCACCCGTTAGGGCCTCCATAAGTTTTCGTACTGATTCAATGTTATAGGAAATGAGCAATCCTAAAGCGGCCCCCATCACTGTTCCCGAAATCCCTAAGCTTGCGCCTACTAGCACAAAAATTCGTCGAATATTTCCTTGAGTGGCGCCCATGGTGCGCAACAAGGCAATATCTTGGGTCTTGTCCTTTACTAGCATAATCAAACTTGAGATCACATTAAAAGCGGCAACCAATACAATCAGGGTCAAGATTAAAAACATGACGTTTCGCTCGACTTCAATCACGGAAAAAAAACTGGCGTTTGCCTCTTGCCAATCAAAAATTCGGATGCCTCGCTTATGAATAATTCCTTGGAGGACTCTTGACTGCGTGCTGACCTTTTCAGGATTTTCCACAAAAACCTCAAAGGCGGAAACGCCAGGATAGGTTTTAAAGAATTTTTGAGCGCTTAAAAGGGGGATAAAAATGAAGGTATTGTCATATTCATTCATGCCCGCGTTAAACAATCCCACCACGCGAAATCGTCTCATGCTAGGCAATGTGCCAAAGGCCGTCTGGGTTCCTTGGGGCTTAATTAGGGTAATGGAATCCCCTAACCCCACTTGGAGTTTATGGGCCAAACGATAACCAATCAGAGCGGTATTTTCCTCAGCGAGATCCTCAAGTTTCCCTTCAATGATTTTTTCCTTCATTAAGGTGTGCTTTTCAAGGGCGTCCAAGGTCATACCGTGGACAAGGGCCCCTCGGGCATGGGAGCCAGCTGTGACCATGACTTGATGTTCCACCAGGGGAAGGGCATCCACCACGCCTGGAATTTGGCGAATCTGGTCACCGAAGGGTTCATAGTCTTCAATCACCCCTCCATTCCCATAAACCATGAGATGGCCGTTCATGCCTAAAATACGTTCCAGAAGTTCTGCTCGAAACCCATTCATCACGGACATGACCACAATAAGAGTGGCTACACCTAACAGAATTCCTAAAAAGGAAAAGCCTGCAATCACCGAGATAAACCCATCCTGACGACGAGAGCGTAGATAGCGCCAGGCAACCATCCATTCGAAAGGGGAAAAAAACTTCAACGACGTTCCCTTAATAATTCTTCGATGCGTTTTGCCCGTTCAATGGATTCGTCTAAATGAAATCGGAGCATAGGTAAAAACTTAAAAGGAAGCTTTCCGGCCAAGCGATGGCGCAAGGAAGGGGCGTTCTTTTTTAAAGATTGAAGAATCACATCGGCTTCTTTGCTGGCGCCTAAAGGCATGACAAAAATTGTCGCATGTTTCAGATCCGGGCTCATACGTACTTCGGAAATGGTGATGCTGATTTCCCTGGTTTGGTCGGGAAAGGGTTGATAGTGGCGTAAAAGAGAGGCTAAGACGTGGCGCATCTCCTCTCCCACCTGAAGCATCCGTTGTGTGGGGCCTTTAGAAAAATTTTCTTCATTATCACGCCGAGGCACCATCATATTTTTTCCTTTATCACTTAAGACTTATTATACATCAGTTAGTGGTTTTTCCCAGACAAAAAAAGCAAGGGAACGGCCTTGTGCTAAAGCTTTTTTTCCATAACGGGTCATAGGCCAATGGGGGGGCCAAGAGGGCCAGTCGGGTGGATTCAGAGACTGTAAGCCTTCTCGATAAATCAATGTGTCTTGGGTATTAAGTATCCTCCAGATTTCCTCAATATATCCTATGTGGTCATGGGCTATAAGTAATTGTCCTCCTGATTTCAAGAGGGTGGCACATGTTTCTAAGAAAGGCGGTTGTAGAAGACGGCGTTTTTGGTGGCGTTTTTTGGGCCAGGGATCCGAGAACAGAATAAAAATTTTTTCAAAAGCTTCTTTTGGGAAAAGAGGAAGGAGTAGGCGAATATCCTCTGGAACAAGCTTTAATCGTCCTTCAATTGAAGCATGGGCTTGAGCATTTTTTAACGCGTGGGCCATCCCATCTTGAAACGGTTCTACGCCAATCATGCCCAGATGGGGATCGTTTAAAAGCTGTTGGATGAGATGTTCTCCTGCTCCAAACCCAATTTCTAAAGCGATTTTTTTAACCCTATGGGAAAATAAATTTTCCAAAGGGACTGATGGCGACAGCGTGTCTGGGGTCAGGGAAAACCCCTTAAGGTTTTCTTCAATAAAAGCGCGACGAGAGGCGGATTTTCGTCCAACGCGCCGCCCATAAAAGCGCTCTTGTGTCATAGGTTATGTCTTCCTCTATCGTTTCCGATCAACCTTTTGAGTCCCCGCTCTCCCCCTTGAAGAGAAAGAGGATTTTGACCGTTTTCTTAATGCAAAAGCGTTCCCTCTTTTTTTTTTTTTTTTAATCCATAAAAGCAAGAGAACAATGCCCCAAAAGGGCCACTCCCTCCAACGACTGTAAAAGGTTGGTGGCAGCGCTTGAGGAAGTTGAAAATCATGAAAAAGTTTTGTCATCTTGGGAAGATCATCCAATCTCTTTCCATAAGGGTCGATCACCCCTGAAATGCCTGTGTTCGCTACCCTTACAAGAGGAAGACCTTCTTCGACAGCACGAAAAATTCCCATTTCAAAATGTTGGTCAAGCCCCCAACTGTCTTCGAACCAGGCATCATTTGTGACATCTAACAGCCATCCGGGACGTCCCTCAGAGGAGACAACTTCTCCTGGAAACACCACATCAAAACATACAAGCGCACTAACGGGCGGAGCGCCAGGAACTTTCAGTGTCTGGGGTCCAGAACCCGCCACGCTATCTTGGTCGCCAAAAGTAATCCGTTTGACCCAGCTCATATCAAAGAACTGACTTAAAAAAGCTCGAAAGGGCACATATTCACCAAAAGGCACTAAATGGGACTTATCGTAACAGCCCTTTAAGGTGCCCACAGCATCGACAATCATCACGCTGTTCCAAGGGTGTTTCTTTCGATCACGACCATAGCTTAACCGTAAAACGCCTGTCAGCAATGTCTGATCAGGAGAGAGAGGAAGGTGATATCCCCGTAAATCAGGGCTGTTTATAACGGTAGGAAGAGCGCACTCAGGCCAGAGAACATGGGTGATTTTTGAGGAAGAGGGACTTTGCGTTAACTCAAAAAGATCTTCCATATGTTGGCCTTGAAAGGCGGGGCTCCATTTGTGCCGTTGTATCACGTTTGGTTGGACGAGCCGCATCCAACATCCCTCTATCATTTGAGGAGGACAAATGCGTAAAGATCCCCAAAAAATCATCACAAAAAGACTTAAGATGGACACACTGCTCCATAAAAGTTTTTGATTCCAAGAGAGCTGTTTTTTCAAGAGAAGAGAGGGGGATGTCAAGAGTAAGACGCTCACCACGCTCAGTCCATAGGGCCCCCAAAAGGAGAGGGTTTGAAAAAACACCGGCATATTGCCCCATGTAAAGGCGATCAGATTCCAAGGAAATCCCCCAAAAAGCCAATGGCCTCGAACCCATTCAGCAATCCCCCAAAGAGCCGCAAAGCCAAGCCATCGTCCGACACCTGGAGAAAAGAAAAGCAAAAAGGGGCCACAGAAAAAGGCAGGGATGAGAGCTAAAAAAGCCGGAAGTCCAAGGATGGTGAGCGGCAAAAGCCAGAAAAATTTTTCTAAATCAATTCCCAAAGAAAAGGAAATCCAGTGGAGGGAAATGAGAAAAAGGCCAAAGGACCAAAACCAGACAAGTTTGAAAGCTTTCCCTCGATTTTCTTCATCATTGAGAAAATAGGAAAGACCTGAAATCCCAAACATTAAGAGGAACCACGCGTGGAAAGGCGCAAAGGCTAAACCGGACAAGGCTCCCCAAAGAAAGAGGATGATCTCTTGGCGCGTAAAAAATTTAAAGCCTTGGCGCATTAAGAGAGGTTATCCTTTTAAGGCAGGAAAGCGAACGAGCAGTTTCTTAACTTTCCGAGGATCTGCATCCACCACCTCAAATGTGATCCCTGACGGATGAGACAGGATTTCCCCCTTTAAGGGCAACCGCCCCGCTAATTGGGACACAAGACCTCCTGTGGTTTCAATTTTTGCGTCAGGATCCACGGCCTCTTGGGGGAAATCTTTCCCCACAAGTTCTTGAAAGCGTTCCAAGCTTAAACGGCCATCGAGCAAAAGACCACCATCCTCTTGGTAGGTGGCTTCATCCTCTTTTCGTTCCCCTTCAATCAGCTTGAGATGTTCCATGAGAGCCGATAAAATTTCATCCCGTGATACTAATCCATCAATACCCCCATATTCATCCACAATTAAGATGAAGGTCAGGTGATGCTTTTGCATTTCCAAAACAGCTTCTAAAGCCTCCATGGAGGCGGCAGCAAACAAAGCCGGGCGAATTTTTTCGATCCACGCGCCCCCCTCTCGGAAAACTTCTAATACGGTATGGATATCGATAATTCCTATCACTTGGTCAAGGGTCTCTCGAAAAACCGGAAGTGCCTCAAACCGGTTTTGAAGAAAACAGGATGTTACTTCTTGAAAGCTTGCATTGTGATCAATGGCCACAATATCAGACCGAGGAAGCATCATGGTTTTCAATCGAAGAGAGGACAATCTTGGTGTGCACGTTGCCGAAAGGGACTCATCGATATTCTTAGGGATTTTTTCCCAAGATCCGATCCATTTCTGAAGCCATGGCCACGTAAGATGCATCTTGTTTCCTTATAATACCTTTTTTCTACAGGATCCTTCTTTATTCAAAGAATAAAAGAGAATTTTGCCATGTTTTGTAGGGATTGGGAATTGATTTTTGAGAGAGAAGACGAATTTCTAATTTTTCCATCTCTTCAGCCTCTTTTTCAATTTCATGATCATAGCCTAAAAGATGTAAAACACCATGGAAAAAAAGGTGGATGAGATGGTGTTCAAAGGGGATTTGAAAAGAGAGAGCTTCCCTTTCAAGCGTTTCAAAGGCGATGGCAATATCTCCTAAAATCAAAGGCTCAAGGGATCCTTTCTTCAAAAGAGGCACCACTTCCTCCCGTCTATAACTGGGAAAGGCCAGTACATTTGTCGCATGATCTTTTCCGCGATAGGTGCGATTATACCCTCGAAGGGTGTCTTCATCGGTGAATAAAACACTGATCTCAAGAGGCACTTCGCATAATTCTAATTCTTTGCGGACTATATTTGTAAGATTGGTGAGCCAAATAAGATCAATTTTAAGAATTTCCCAGGCTTTGGGATTTGTTATTTGATAGGAAAGTAATAAGGGGGTGGACAAAAGAGGTTTCCTCTTTTTACTAACAGCGTTCTTCTTTTTCTTTTACCCCATAAATTGGCCGCCGTTAATATTTAAAGTAGCCCCTGTGATAAAGGCAGCTTCTTCAGAGGCAAGGAAAAAGGCAAGACCTGCAATTTCCTCTGGCTTCCCCAGGCGTTTGACGGGAATTTCCGATATAATTTTTTTTAAAATATCCTCTGAAACAGCCCGTACCATTTCCGTGTCCGTATATCCAGGAGCGATGGCGTTTACGGTAATTCCATGAGAGGCGACCTCTTGGGCTAGTGCTTTTGTAAATCCTAAAAGCCCTGCTTTTGACGCACTATAGTTTGTTTGTCCCCTTTGGCCTTTTAACCCATTGATAGAGCTAATGTTGATAATGCGGCCCCACTGACGTTCCCGCATGGAGGGGATGATGAATCGGCACAAGGAAAAGGCGGCATAAAGATTCGTTTTTAAGACCAGATCCCAGTCTTCGTAAGACATTTTATGCAAAAATCCATCCCGCGTGATGCCCGCATTATTGATGAGGACATCAATAGATCCAAAGGTTTTGAGGATTTCCTCGACGACACTCTCACAGGCATTGAAATCGCTGACGTCAAGTTTGCGCGTTTCGATTCCCGTTTCTTGATGAAGGGCTTCTGCCTTTTCTTGGTTGCCATGATATAGAGCAATCACGGCATCACCTTTTTGGGCAAAGGTTCTTCCCATGGCCTCTCAAATACCTCGCGTTCCTCCAGTGCTTACCACAACGCGTGACATCGCCCGTCTATCCCTTTTTAAACAAAAAAACCTTCCTTAGTGTGGCGTTGAATATCTAAAAAAAGGGTTCCTTGAGACGGGAAACAAAATTGTGACGGCAGGAATTGTACTTTGGCACTGAGTCCTCCGATACAAACCTATTTTTTATAAACCTGTTAAAAACACTTGTTGAAAATGTTTTCTTTTTAAGGATTTGCCAGATAAAGATAAAAAAGTAGTATTTTTTGAATTTATCCTGTATGACCAGAAAT
>CAZGKG010000012.1:0-18318 GCA_964525615.1 uncultured Rickettsiales bacterium
CTGAGAGGGTTGTTTTTTTTTTTTTTTTAGAACAATCCATCCTTCGTCCTTGGCCGCCCCTTGGTGTTTTGGCTAAAAACCGAAGGATGGTGACATTCACAATGGCGGCTTGATCCTCAGAATTCCCTAAATCCAGCGCTCCTCATGCACGAGAAATAAGTCAAAAATTGTTTTTCAAGATGCCTGACGGAATATTAAAAGCGTCGTCCCATCCAGTAACGTCTCTTGGAAACTAAATCCATCAAATCTCATGGTCTTAGAGATTCTAAAGGCGCAGCAGAAAAGCAGCAGAAGAAGGTCTTTGAATTTTTGTAGAAATAAAATCGTGAGATCCTATAGGCCGATTCTTACGTAGCACCATGAAAGGCTTTGCCAGTCATCGTTTTTTCAATCATCAAAGAGCCAATGGCAAGGGTATGGTCTTTTTTCAATAAGATCCTTAAAATAAGAGCACTTTTAAAAGAGGGGGCCTCATTGTTCCATTATATTTCAGGGATTACGCGTCATATTCCTAATCTCTTGACGTTGGGGCGTCTTGGTCTTACACCCTTTATTCTGATTTCCCTTGGGAAAGAGGTTCCTGATTTTCGAGGTGCCTTTTTCCTTTTTTTACTGGCCGCTTTTTCAGATTTTTTTGATGGTTTTTGGGCCCGCAAGGCAGGCTTAGAAAGTGCATTGGGGGCTTTTTTGGATCCATTGGCAGATAAAATTTTTTTGATGTCTCTTTTTGCGATTCTTGCTTGGAAAGGATTGCTTCCCTTTTTTCTTGTGGCGTCTGTCTTTTTGCGGGATGCAGGGATTCTTTTGGGTGTTTTCTTTCTTAAGAAATCAAGGCATCCCCTTGAAATAAAGCCCCTTTTTGTGAGCAAAATAAATACAGCTTTTCAGATGCTGTTGATTGGTCTGATTCTTTTAAGGGGCGCCTATGGCAATGGAATAATCGGAAATCATATCTTGCAGGGAATAATAGGGTTAACTTTTCTGACGACGCTGGTGTCAGGAGTTTTTTATGGTAAACAAGGATGGCGCTTATGGCAAAAGACTCCTCTCCTCTCCTGACGCGTTCTTTCCTTTTTTGGGGTGCTGTCAGCGTTGTCTCTTTTCTGATTTTATGGTTTTTGTGGAAAACCCTGATTCCTTTTTTTACAGGGTTTTTTATGGCCTATGTTCTCAGTCCGTTGGTGCAGAAGTTTGAAGGTTGGGGGATAAAGCGCTGGGTGAGTAGTCTGATCTTTATGCTCAGTTTTTTTGCTTTAATTTTTGGTTTTTTCTTGATCTTGATTCCCCTCACCCAAAATCAGCTTCGTCCTTTTTTCCTTTCTCTGCCGACTTATGGGGAAAAACTTTTTGCTCATGGGAAACCCTTATGGAGTCTTGCTCAAAGTTATACAGGGGCTGAAACTTCCGCTGAAATCAAAACATTCCTTTCAGGTTCTTTCCGAAATATTTTTGATTGGGGTGTTAATTTATTGATGAATCTTTTGGCAAGCGGCATCGTGATTGCGAACTTTTTATCTTTTTTAATTTTTGCACCCTTGATGACTTTTTACTTTTTAAAGGATTGGCACAAAATATTAGGACATGTTTTGTGGTTGGTTCCTCCTGTTTTTCACAAAAAACTTAAGGCTTTTTTAGGGGAAGTGGATTCAGCTTTGGGAAATTATGCACGAGGCCAACTTTTGGTTTGTAGTTTTTTGGCGATTTATTACACGATTGGTCTTGAGCTTGTGGGATTAAAGTTTGCTCCCTTTATCGGCGTGATGACAGGGTTTCTTATTTTTATTCCCTATTTAGGTTTTTTGGTGGGATTATTATTTTCTGTTGGGATTTGTCTTTTAATTTCTCCTAGCTGGCCCTTTATTCTGGGGGTTTTAGGCGTGTATGGGATTGGACAGGGATTGGAAGGACTCCTCCTGACACCTCGTTTGGTCGGTGGGAAAACGGGGTTGCACCCTTTGTGGATTCTTTTTGCTCTTTTTTCCAGCGGTGCTTTGTTTGGATTGGTGGGGGTGGTTTTTTGTCTTCCCATTGCAGCCGTCCTTCGTGTTTTGGCCTCTTGGGGATTGAGGGCATACCGTGAATCCGTCTACTATAAAGGCTGTGATGCTTGATCAACCAACAGCTTCTTCTTTCGCTTCCTCATAAAACTAGTTTTGATGTAGGGAATTTTTATGTAGAAACGAGCAATCGTGATGCGTTTACATGGATGAAATCCTGGATGCAATGGCCGATGCCAGGACTTGTGATTTATGGACCGTCCGGTTGTGGAAAAACGCACTTAGGGTTTGCTTTTCAACAGGAAAGTAAAGGGATCCGCCTGCGCCCTGAGGATCTGATAGGAACGCCTCAACATCTTGTCGATAAAGGTGTTCCCCTTTGGATTGATTCCCTAGATTCCTTTTTGTTTTTAGGACGGGATGTGCAACTTTTTTTACTTCAACTTTACAACTTGCTGGCGGAACGTAAGGGACGGCTTTTGTTATTATCTAAAAGCCCTCCTGCTCGATGGGAAGGGCTTCTGCCTGATTTAAGCTCCCGTTTAAGGGCGCTTCCAGCGATTGAGATTGAAGCGCCCAATGATGAATTATTAATGCGCCTTCTTAAAAAGCTTTTTACGGATTTGCAACTCGTCCCTTCTGAAGAGGTTTTTGTTTATTTAGTGCGTCATATGGAGCGCTCTTTTCTTTCGGCACAACGGGTTGTTTTGGCCTTGAATGAAGCCAGCCTCAGGGACAAACGTCCCATTACTGTTGATCTTTGTCGACGGGTTTTAACTGCTTGAAAAGCAAAAACACTGACCATCATAAGTTCTATGCTGCCTGAAAGTATCATCACGATTCCTAGGTTTTCTTTAAAAAAAACTGGAAAAAAACCACAAAGCCAAGCCCCAGATCCTACCGATAAAGGATATCCTCCTTGACAGAGAAGCCGCCTAGTCCCCAAAAACCTCCCTCGTTTTTGAGGGGGGGTATGGTGATTCCAAAGAATTTGATTTGCTGTATTAATCAAGGGGGTTAAAACAGCGCGGAGCGCTCCCCAAAAACATAAATACTCTAAGCTGAAAGCACACCCAAAAAGGATCCTTCCCCCAAAAGCAGAAAGCCCCCCTGCCCATAGCATGAAGGGCCAAAGGGATTTCCCTCTCACTTGAGGTGCCAGAAGGCTGCCGCTTAAGTTGCCTAAAGCTAAACAGATTCCAAAAGTGCTGAGTCCTTTTAAAGAACCGTCGCATCGGCTTAACACATAGGCGTTTAAAAGGCCTGAGACGAAACCATTGCATAGATTCAGAGTAATAAAATAAAGAATAAGACGCCTTAAAATAAAATCAGAAAAAATCTCATTAAAAATTTCAGAGAAAATTTTCAAACGGGATTTTTCAAGGACCTCTTTTTGTGGCGGCACCTTCCCAAAAAAACCTTCCAAAAGCATTAAGAAACAGAAAGCACTTAAGCCGCACCCCCAAAAAAAGAAAGAAACAGGCCATGTTCTTCCCAAAAAGCCTATGAAAAGAGGGGCAAGTAATGTCGAAACGCTGCTAGAGATTTCCATGATTCCATAAAGGAATCCTGAAGAAGGTCCTTTTGCCCCATCGGAAATTAAAGAAAAAGTTGCGACTTCATAAAAAGCAGTGAGCCCCCCTAACAGTCCCTGAAGAATCAAAAGAGAGATTAGAGCGTGTTGCTTGATAAGACCCATTCCCACGATGCCAGGAATGAGATAGGTCAAGCACAAAAGGATCAAGGAGCCCTTCATGACCCGCCATTTTCCCCAGCGATCCACCCAAAAACCGGCAAAAAAGCTTAAATAAATACGTGGTGTCGTATAGAAAAAAACAGAAAAAGCCATCCAATCCGGTCTATGAAAGGTTGTATAGATCCAAAAAGAAAGCCCTAAGCCCACAAGAATTGATGTAAACGAGAAAAAAGCGTTCAAAAAAACAAGCAACAAAGAGGTGGTGTGAGTTTGGCAGAGGGAAAAAAATCTTTTAAAAATCATGTTCCCCTTTTTTTCTGGGGAACTTAAAATTCCCAAAAGACAAAAACATTGTCTAAATAAAATTTTTTTTCTTTTTTGTCAATAAATTTTTGTATTTTTTAAGCAAAAAAAGGGGCGTTCTTTTAAGAAGCGGTTGATGAAGGATTGTGTTGAAGAGAAAAGGGCTGATAGGGTGTTTCCTTCGACAAAACATCAAGGGCTTTCAAGGATCTTAAAAAGCCTTCCATATATTTTAAAGGAACCATATTGGGCCCGTCACTGGGGGCGGTTTCGGGGGTTGGGTGAGTTTCGATAAAAAGACCAGCCACTCCAACGGATAAGGCAGCACGTGCTAGGGTTTCCACAAAATGACGTTCTCCACCACTGGCGCTCCCTAGACCTCCTGGTTGCTGCACCGAATGGGTTGCATCAAAAATGACAGGATACCCCGTCTGGGCAAGAACCGGCAGTGAGCGAAAATCGGAAATCAGGGTATTGTAGCCGAAGGAAACACCCCTCTCGCATAAAAGAATCCGATGGTTTCCTGCCTGCTCAATTTTTTCAACGACGTTTTTCATATCCCAAGGCGCCAAAAATTGTCCCTTTTTAACGTTAATGGCTTTTCCTGTGCGGGCAGCCGCCACTAAAAGATCTGTTTGCCGGCATAAAAAAGCGGGAATCTGCAGCACATCCACAACAGAAGCAACCTCGGTGCACTGGTCTGGTGTATGCACATCCGTTAAAACAGGACAACCGTAACGTTCCTTTATTTCTTTAAAGATGGGGGCTGCGTCCCCAAAACTGCCACCTCGAGGGCTGTCACTTCGCGTACGGTTGGCTTTATCAAAGGACCCTTTAAAAATAAAGGGAATTCCTAGCTCGTGGCAAAGGGCGTGAAGCTCTCCTGCAACGGAAAGGGCAAGATCTCTGCTCTCCAGCAAGCAAGGGCCTGCAATCAAGGTAAAAGGCAGAGGGTTTCCAACAGAAAAACCCTTAAAAGAAACATTTTTTTCTGCTGAGATCACAATTTTTTGCCTCCAGGATTTTGAGTGAGGGCTGCATTTACAAAAGAGACAAAAAGAGGGTGGGGTTCAAAAGGACGTGATTTTAATTCTGGGTGAAACTGAACGCCTAAAAACCAAGGATGATCGGGACGTTCAAGAATCTCTGGAAGCTTGCCATCGGGAGAAAGACCTGAAAAAACAAGACCTGCTTGATCAAAGAGATCTTGATAGTCAAGGTTCACCTCGTAACGGTGGCGGTGACGTTCAAAAATTTCCTCAGACCCATAAATGTCAAAAGCTTTTGTGCAAGGGGTGAGACGGGCAGGGTAGCTTCCTAAACGCATCGTGGCTCCTAAGCCTTGCTCCTTTTTGTATTGATGACGGGCCCCTTCTTTTTCCCAATGATCCAGAACATCCACGACTGGATGAGGAGTCGTAAAAAATTCAGAAGAATTGGCATCCTCAAAGCCAGGTATTGTCCGAGCCCCTTCCACCACCATCAGCTGCATCCCTAAGCAAATGCCTAAACAAGGAATATTGTGGAGCCGTGCAAAGGTAATGGCGTTGATTTTGCCTTCCACACCGCGAACCCCAAACCCTCCCGGAATGAGAATTGCTTGAAGATTCTCCAGATGTGTCTCGAGTCTTGTAGAAAAGCCCTCTCCCTCAAAGATCTCTGAATCAATCCAAGAAATTTCAACAGCGGTATTTTGGGCCGCACCCGCATGGATGATGGCTTGAATAAGGGATTTGTAGGTGTCAGGAAAACTAATATATTTCCCCACAAGGGCAATTCTTACTTTCCGTTCAGGATAGAGAATATTCTGGCAAAGCTTTTCCCATTTTTCAAGATTCGGAGAGGGGGTTTGTAGATTAAAGTATTTGACAACTTGTGTATCTAACCCTGCCAAATGATAGCTGATGGGGGCTTGATAAATCGTGGGTACGTCTTGAGCTTCAATGACGCATTCAAGAGGAACATTGCAAAAAAGGGCGAGTTTCCTTTGGTGATCCAATGAAAGGGGGCGATCACATCGACATAGAAGAAGGTCCGGTTGAATGCCTGCGTGTTGTAATTCTTTAACTGAATGCTGAACCGGTTTTGTTTTAGATTCACCCGCTGTTGGGATGTAGGGCACTAAAGCGACATGAATAAAGAGGGATCTCAAGACCCCTTGTTCCTGACGGAATTGACGAATGGCTTCAAGAAAGGGAAGACTTTCAATATCGCCAACAGTTCCCCCAATTTCACAGATAACAAAATCCACATCTTCTGTTTTTTTCTGTAGAAAATCTTTAATTTCATTGGTGATGTGGGGAATGACCTGAACGGTTGCCCCTAAATAATTGCCGTGGCGCTCTTTGTTGAGAACGTTCAGATAAATCTTACCCGTTGTGGTGTAATCAAAAGAAGAGGTGTTTACCTCTGCAAAACGTTCATAATGACCTAAATCAAGATCCGTTTCTGTCCCATCTTGGGTAACATAGACCTCCCCATGCTGATAAGGGCTGAGGGTGCCTGGGTCCACATTTAAATAGGGATCAAGCTTTCGTAAACAGACACGAAAGCCCCGAGCTTTTAAAAGAGCACCTAAAGAAGCGGCCGCCAGGCCCTTTCCTAAGGAGGAGATTACCCCTCCTGTAATAAAAATGAACCGAGCCATAGGTCCGTCTTCTCCCGACTGTTAAGAACCAGGGGTTTCGGTTTTTGGTTGTTCTAAGGAAGGTTTTGTCACAGAGAGCTCTTGAACACGGCTTCGGGCCGATTCCTCCTTTTCTAGATAGGCCAACAAAAGATTTGACCCCATAAAAAGAGCTGCAAGAACTGCCGTTAAACGTGTGAGAAGATTTGCTGTACCACGAGCAGTCATCATGCCCCCCATGGTCCCACCACCCAGTCCTGCGCTTGCTTCACTGCGTTGGAATAAAATAACCGCGATCATAAAAACCGTGATCACGAGATAACATACGAGAATAAAAAGACGCATGCCGCCCTCTTGAAGATTGAAACCTATATTTTCTAAACCCTACTCCTTCTGGAGACGCTTGTAAATCTTTGGATGAGCCCCATGAGAAAAAGGTTTCTTTAAGATTGGCCGTTTTTTATCAGTTAAAGTGCGATGAGATTTAATCTTTTTGAAGCCACAGGGAAACCCATGTGTCCTCCTCGATATGATCGATATAACGAAATCCCTTTTCTTCATACTTTTTTTGAAGGTCAGGCCATTGCGTATTGAAGAAACCTGAAAGAATTAGGTGGCCTTCTGGGAGGGTAAATTCCGCCATCTCTGATGCAAGGGTCATGAGGGGCTGTGCCAGAATATTGGCAAGAATTAGATCAAACGGCCCTATTTCTTTTATCTGGATAAATCCCTCGCTGTTGCGTAATAAAAGACGTTTCTCTAGTCCGTTCTGCAAACTGTTTTTTTCCGTCATAGCAATGGCCTGTGGATCGTTATCGCTGGCCCAAATTTCTGCGTCTGTTTTCAAGAGCGCTGCTGCCATTGCTAGAATGCCGGATCCGCACCCGAGGTCCAGAATTTTTTTTAAGGACACGTCCTCTGAAAGCTTTTGAAGAAGGGTGAGGCAACCAGATGTTGTGGGATGGTGGCCTGAACCAAAGGCGGTTGCAGCATCTAGAAGCAGCCCTTTTTTCCCATCGGGAAGGGGACCTTTGTGATGGGAGCCGTAAATATAAAAATTTCCAATCGTTAGCGCAGGAAAGGCTTCATAGCTTTCCTTCAGCCAATCGCGGTCCTGAAGGGGCCGACAGGTCAGTTGAGGATAAGGAGTTTTTTGAGAAAAATAAGCCGCCATAAGTTGGGTGATTTCCTCAAGAGAAAGTGGTCTTTCACTGATCCCTTCGATCCTCCATTCCTTTTTTTCTATGGTGGGTTCTTTTTCATAGAAAGAAACACAGAGACAGACTTCCGCCAAAGCTTCCTCACAGCGTAACACGGTGTCTTCAGAAAGGTCTCCTTCAATCAGCCATAGGGGCGTTTGGGGTGGGTGATCTGTCATTACGGAATAAGCTCTGTTAATAGAGAATCTAAAGTTAAAAGAAGAGGTGCTGCTGGAGTGGATGGGAAGTCGGAAAAAGGTAAATGACCCTCTTTCTCCGTGATCGGCTGGGGGAAAATCCCCAACAAGGGCGCGCACCTTTTGATAATCCGTGACACCCGTGGGGCTGCCATCCATCCTGCTGTTGCGTATCCATGCGTTGATTTATTCGGTTGGGGACGCTCAAGAACAAATAGAATACTATATTCAGGTTCGTCGATGGGAAAAGCACAAATGCAAGAGGTCATATTTTGCTTTTCAAGATAGCGACCTCGTTCGTTTCGTAAGTTACAGGTTCCTGTTTTGGCACCAACCTCATATCCAGGAACAGCAGCTTTTGTGGCTTGGCCATTAATGGTTGCCTCTTTTAAAAGAAAGCGAATCTTTTGAGCAGTTGCTGCTTTGATAACACGTTTTCCAGGGATCTCTGTGGTTTTTTTGATAAACGTCAGAGGTCGGTGATAACCACTGATAATCGTATTAAAACTTTGAATCATATGAAGGGGGTTAATGGCAATTCCATACCCATAAGAAGCGGTAATTAAGGTAGATTCTTGCCAGCTTTGAGGCAAAAGAGGACAGGCTCTTTCGGGAATTTCTAGATTTATAGGCTGATTAAAGCCTAACTTCTTAAAAAAGGCTCTTTGACTTTCAATTCCTGCCGTAAGCGCCATCTTTGCACTAGCGATATTCGAAGAGTACAAAAAAGCTTCCTTGAGAGTCAGAGGCCTATTTTTTCCTCTGAAATCGGTAATGCGAAAGCGCCCTACTTGTAAGGGATAAGAAGCATCATAAATAGAATTTAAATTGGCAACGCCTTTTTCTAATACCATTGCGGTGTTGTGAATTTTCAAAAGAGATCCGAACTCATAAACGCCTGTTGTATTACGATTAAAGAGGGCTTGCGGGGATGTTTGTGAAAAGGCATAGGGGTGAAAATCCGGAAGGGAGACGGATGCAATAATTTCACCCGTTTTTACCTTCACAATGAGGGCATTTCCTGCTTGGGCTTGGAAATCTTCGATCGCTTGGCGAAGTTCGTCCCGCAAAATGTGTTGAATTCGGGTGTCAACACTTAACATAAAAGCTGTTTCACGATTGCGTAATTGGGGATCGAGCCCCTTCTCAAGACCTGAGATTCCTGTTTGATCAATGTTTGTTAATCCCAGCAGATGAGAAAAAAGAGAGCCATGAGGCCAAAATCGTCTTTGATCTTCCATGAACTCAATGCCAGGAATTCCTAAAGAAAGTACTTCGTCTTTTTGTTGGGGGGTAACGTGTCTTGCTACCCAGGCAAATCTCTTGGAAGAGCGCAAGCGCTTTTGTAGAGTTCTTTCGCAGACCTGAGGGAAAAGGGTCGAGAGTTTTTGAGCTGCCTCTCGAAAATCAAACATCAGATGGGGTGTTGCATAAATGGAAAAGGTTTTTACATTTGTAGCCAATAAAATGCCATTTCGGTCTACAAGATCAGCACGCGCCTCCTTAAGATTTTTTTGAACAGTTGCCGCCTCTTGATCGATCGCAGTTAAGACCGTTGCATTCCAAAGGCGAAAAATTAATAAAAGAAAAGCGCAACCGCATCCCATCATAACGCTGATGAAGCGTCGTTGTGCCAAGATAGGCGCAGAAGAAGTTTTTTTAGGAAAAAAGAGATTTTTCTTTAGAAGATGTGAAAAAAGAAAGCCTTTCATCGGATTGCTTCCTTTGGCTGCCACTCAATTCCTAAATCATTCATAGAAATCATTTGAGAGGATTCTGTCGGTTTAAGATCGAGGTATTTTTTTGCCAAGGTCTCAAGGCGTTCAGGCTCATTAAGACAAGCCCATTCGGCCTTTAAGAGATGTAAGGTTTGAACTGTATCTCTCTTTTTCTTTTGTACTTGCTGCAGTTGATCCGCCAGTTGAACAACTTGATATTTCACATGGAAAAGAGCCCCTCCCAAAAGAGTTACTAAACTGACTCCGCTGATCCAAATCATCTTCATGCCGCCTCTTTAGATTTTTTGTAAATCCCATAACGAAGGCGTGCTGACCGCGCCCGGGGATTTTTCTGGCACTCCGAAGGAGTTGGTCTTAAGGGCTGTGGCCGGGGCAACTCAAACAGAGGATCCGTGCCTTTTCCTGTCAAGGGAGAAAGGGCAAGTGCATGACGATTGGGTGTTGTGGGCGGTCGACTTTCCTTTTGAAAAAAATGTTTCACAATGCGATCTTCAAGGGAGTGAAAGGAAACAACCAAAAGGATGCCGCCCCATGCTAACAGATCTAAAGAGGCTTCAAGTCCTTTTGAAAGTTCTGTGAGTTCTTCATTAACCCAAAGGCGCAACGCTTGAAAAGTACGGGTAGCGGGATGAAGGCCTGAGGGATTGCGTGGGATGACCTCTTTTACAAGTGTTGCAAGTTCTTCTGTTGTTTCAAAAGGTTTTACCATGCGTCGCTTAAGAATCTCTCTCGCCACTCTGGAGGCATAACGCTCCTCACCTAAAGTGCGCAAAACAGAAGTAATGTCCTCTTGAGATGCCTGATTTAAAAAATCTGCAGCTGTTTTGTCATGAAGTCCCATTCCCATGTTCAAGGGTCCATCTCTCATAAAAGAAAATCCTCGATGCCCCTCATCAATTTGGGGAGAGGAGACGCCCAAATCAAAAACAATTCCTTGAAGAGGGGGTATTTGATGATCTTCGGCGATTTTTTTCAGTCCAGAAAAACGATCATGGATCAACTCAAGCCTTTTTTCATATTGGGGCAGAAGGTGTTCCATCCCCCAAGAAATTGCTTCAGTATCCCGGTCAATCGCCCATACCTTGTTTTTTGGGTGCGACTTCAAAAGCGCTTCGGTATATCCCCCTCGACCAAAGGTGCAGTCAATATAGGACCCAGGGCCCTCTCCTAAAAGGGATAGAACCTCCGACAGCATTACAGATGTATGGTTTCCCACTAGCTGATCCTCTCTCCGAAAGGAAGGGGAGGCAGTGACGGGTGTTGCTTTAAAAGGCGCTGCCGAGCCTTTTCTTGGTGATCTTTGAAATTTTCTGGATTCCAGAGTTGAAAAGTGGCGCCCCGTCCCACAAAGGCTACATTTTCTTGAAGCTGCCCATAAGAGATTAAATTTTCGGGCAAAAGAATCCGTCCTTCCGAATCAAAGGGGAGGGGCTGGGCGTCTGCAAAAATACTTGCGGTTAGATCCTCCCTGTCTTGGGAAAAGGAATCAAGGCGGTCAATCTGAGCGGACAACTTTTCCATACGATCCATCCCAAACCCTTCAATAGCAGCTAAACTTAAGGATCGGAAAACGACAATCCCTTGAAAGGATTGCTGGGAAAGCAGCGCCCGAAAAGATGCGGGGACCGAAACGCGTCCTTTTTTATCAATTTTATGGGTATGGGTTGAAAGAAAGACGGTCATCTATCCTTAAGGAGCCCTTCCTTTTGCAATTGAAAAGCAGATTTCAGAGATTTTTGGATTTTCGAAATGCTTTCCAAATCCACACCCTTTTTTGTAAATGAATCCACCTCTTGCTTTTGGGTTATCATGGGATTTTGTGGGTGTCAATGGGATCAAATGGTTTGTTGTCCACATTGTTATCCACACCCCCTTTTTCATGGGGTGAAGATCAAAAAATCAGACAAATGTCCTTTCCTGAAAAAGGATTGAAATAATGGGGCGGGGGGAGGGAACACCCTATAAAAAAAGGCCCCAAAAAGGGGCCCTTGAACATGTTCTCTTTGATGAAAGACTTATTCTTCCTCTTTAAAAATGTACCAGACTCAACTGGCTTATGGCTTTTTGATGTTTTCAGAAGTGGGATTCGTCATGAAAACGGGAGACACTTCTTGCGTAGGCTGACCATTGGAATCAAAGAGGGAAACATTCTTTTTGTTTTTCTCAGAGAGAATAATTTCTTGGAACAGTTGCGCTTTTAGCTTTTCCTTCAGCATGGGGATCGCCTCTTCTAGGGAAGCCTTGTTTTTTTTCTCTAACAGAAACACTTCCCATTTACCGCCAAGTGCAAGTGGTTTAGCAGAGAATCCACCTACCTTCAATTCTTCGATCTCTTTCGCGATTGCAGGAGGTAATTGGGACTCTAGAAAGGGGGGGAGAGCTCCACCATTTTTGATCGATTCTTTGTCTAGAGAGCGTTTTAAGACTTCACTAAAAGGTTTTCCTTCCTTAAGAAGTTTGATGACACCTTTTGCGTCTGCTTCTGTTGCTAAAACAATGTGTTTCAAGTAAAGATTCATCAAAGGCTTTTCTTTTGACAGCTTTTCGTAAAGAGCCTTTACTTTCTCTTCTGTTAAGTTTTTATCCAAATGGTTCTTCATAAAAGCCTCAATTAAGATCTGGGAGCGGGCTTTTTTAAGCATTTCCTTGACCTCTTGTTGGGCTTCTAATTTCTGCGACTCGGACTCAGCGAGTTGACTCATCAATCGCATTCCCACATTTTGATCCCGAAACAAAGCAAAGATTTGCTCAAATTGTTTGGGGTTTTTTGTCTTTTCAGCTTCTGCTTGAGGTCCAAAAACCTTGGCGATATCAGACATTACCTCAGATACTGTAAGCGCTTCCGATCCAATTTTTGCTGCAGGAAGTTCAATATCTTGGGAAGCTTGAGGAGTGGATGTGGTTGAGGGTGCGGTTGAGGGTGCGGTTGAGGGTGCGGTTGAGGGTGCTTCTGCCGCCATAAGGGAAAAGGAAATAAAAAAAAAGGCAGCCAAAGGGGAAGCTAACATCTTCATAGTTGTTTCTTTCGGTAAAAACTAAACTAAACCCTTCCAGAAAACCATATTTTTTTCTTCAAAGCAACAAAAGGAAGAGCCGCAGCCTTTTATTTTGAGAAAAAGAGAAGGATGAGAGGGGAGAGGGAAGAAAAAAGGTGAATTTTTCTGGCTTATGGATTTGAGGGCACTATAAAGATTACGATTGATGGTCAATCATTTTTTGTTTGGCGCCTTCAAGAGAATCACGCCGTTCAATGGCGATCACGCGGGGCTTTAACTCCTCGGGAATCTCTCTTACTAAATCGATATATAAAATGCCGTCCTCTAGAGAAGAGCCTAAAACCTTAATAGAGTCAGCAAGCTGGAACCTTTTCTCAAAGGCGCGCCCTGCAATTCCCCGATAGATATAAGAAATTCCTTCAGGGGCTAGCCGTGCTTGTCCTTCAATCAACAAAAGACGTTCTCTTGTGGTGATTTTTAAATTTTCAGGACGAAATCCTGCTAATGCCATCGTAATGCGATATTTTTCTTCGTTAAGTTTTTCAATGTTGTAAGGCGGGTATGAAGAAGTCCCTTCATCCAGGGACATCGCAGAATCTAAAAGACGCGCCATATGGTCAAATCCGACCGTTGATCGAAATAAGGGTGTTAAATCAAGTGTACGCATCGCTATATATCCTCCAATTTGAGCAATATAAAAGAAACTGGCCTCCCAAAGGCAAGGCCTTACGCTTATCCTTAGGTCCTGCAGAATGCAGGGCGGATCAGTCAAAGCGCTTTTCAATTTTAAGATCTTGCAGGGAAAAATTCAAGTTTTTTTTGATGCGGCTTAAGCCAAAAGAATAAGGCTAAGGCGCCTTGAGCCCCAATCCTTACTGATCCTCATGCGATCTTTACGATGTGCATTATCTTAAGGGAGGCGGTAGAACAAAGAGTGAGGATTGAGGAAAATTTTAGATCACGTTTCTAGGAGCTTTTTAAAGGTCCCTTAAAGATTTGATAATTTCTTCACAAATCTTTTTCCCGTCCCCCAACAACATAAAAGTGTTATTTTGGTAGAAAAGCGGATTATCTACTCCGGCATAGCCTGCTCCCATTGATCTTTTTACAAACAAAACGGTTTTGGAGCGTGCCACTTCTAAGACAGGCATACCGTAGAGGGGGCTCTGGGTGTCAGTTTTTGCGGATGGGTTGGTGATGTCATTGGCCCCTATCACAAAGGCTACGTCGGTTGAGGGGAAGTCGCCATTAATTTCCTCCAGTTCCTTGACGTCCTCATAAGGCACCCCTGCTTCGGCTAGAAGAACGTTCATATGACCGGGCATGCGTCCTGCTACTGGATGAATTGCAAAATGAACAATCGCTCCGTTCTTTTTGAGTATGTCCACCATTTCTTTGAGGGAATGTTGCGCTTGAGAAACAGCCATACCGTATCCTGGGACAATCATAATGTGGCGGGCGTTGCCTAAAAGAAAGGCTGCATCATCAGAGCTTCCCTGCTTAAAAGGTTTGATCGTATGTTCCTTTAAGGAACTCTCTTCAGCAAGAGAGGATCCCAAAATAACACTTAGGAATGGACGATTCATGCCCTCACACATGACATAACTTAAAATGGCGCCGGAAGATCCCACAAGAGCGCCGACAATAATTAGAAGGGGGTTAGAAAGGGTAAAACCGATGCCTGCTGCTGCCCATCCTGAGTAAGAGTTCAACATGGAAACGACGACGGGCATGTCCGCTCCTCCGATGGGGAGCACCAGGAAAAATCCTAACGCAAGTCCCAAAACCGTCATAAAAAGAAAGGTAACTAGTCCAGGGGTCCAGATAAATCCAATAAAACTGATTAACCAAAGAATTGTTAAAAAGTTGCGAGCAAAGCTTCCTTTGAGCTTAAAAGAGTTAAGAAGAGAGCTTCCTTGTAACTTTAGGAAGGCCACAAGCGATCCTGTAAAGGTTAAAGCCCCCACTGTGGTGCCTAAGCCCATTTCAAAGCCACGGCTCCAGGAAATGATGCCGTCTTTAAAGCCAAATGTTTGTGGCGCTAAAAGCGCTGCTGCCGCTACAAAAACAGCTGCAAGACCCACGAGGCTATGAAAGGCTGCCATTAATTGAGGAAGAGCCATCATAGGAGTTTTGATCGCAATTACTCCTCCTAAGGCACCGCCTAGAATCATTGCCACCAAAACATAAAAATAAAGACTGGAAGGAAGAATTAAAAAAGCCACAAAAACACTTAAAAACATCGAGACAATACCATAGGCATTGCCCTTGAGGGCCGTTTTAATTGTGGATAGCCCCTGCAGGGAAAAAATAAATCCTACTGCCGAAGACAAAAAAAGAAAGCCTGTCAGGGGAGAAGTCATACGTTTTTCCGTTTTTGGACAAAAAAGCTTACCATCCGGTGGGTCATGAGAAATCCTCCTGTGATGTTAATCATGCAAAGTACAATTGCACCTAAGCCAAGAAAACCAGCTGCTGGGGACTCCCAATCCCATGCGCCAACAGCGAGAAAAGCGCCGACAATAATGACGCTTGAGACAGCGTTGGTAATGGCCATAAGGGGAGAGTGAAGAGCGGGGGTTACCCGCCACACAACGGAGAAACCCACGAATATTGAGAGGATAAAAATCGTAACATTATGAAAAAAAGAGAGAGTTTCAGGAGACAATTTACAATTACCTCAAAAATCTTTATTTTTGCTTCAATAATAATTCACTAATTGAAAAAGGCGTTTCTGACAAGTTCTCCTTAAAATTTTTCGTGCAGGACTCCGTCTTTCAGCCATAAGGTTTTTTTAGAAGTGTAAAGTTTAAAACGAAAAAAACAAAAAGGGTGCTTTTTTAAAAAATGAAGAAGGTTTTTCAGTTTTTACATCAAGGGATCTTAGAGAGCTTTTTCCTTAAAAGAAAAAATTTTTTTTCTGTTGTTAAAAAATACATGACAGGGGCCCTTTTTTTTGATATTTCGGTGGCCTTCCTTTCCGTTCCCTTTTCCTTATTTCTTCGTCTTGGTTTATCAATTTCAGAGTATGGATGGCCGATTATTTTTCGAGAAGCTGTCGGATTTTCTTGTGTTGCTATAGGGGTTTTTATCTGGACGGAATCCCATAAAGGGATTTGGCGTTATACTTCTTTGAAGGATCTTGCTCGTCTTGTGAAGACTGTGATTTTGTCTGAGATCTTTTTCGTTCCCTATTTGCTTATTAGTCAGGATTTTTGGTTTTTTCCTTCCACTGTTTTTGTGATTCAGCCCATCGTTTTGGGTGCTGTTTTGGGGGGAAGTCGCATTTTGTATAGGGTTTATAAAGAGACTCAAGAGGAAATTTCTGATCATGCCCCTCTTTTAAAGGCTATTTTAGTGGGGGTTGGACCTCAAACGGATCTATTTTTGAGAGAGCTGGCCCGTCAGAAAAATCCTTCTTATGAAGTTTTAGGGATCTTGGATCCTAAGGGGACCCAGTTGAATCGTCATATTCATGGATTGGAGATTTTAGGCCAACTAAGCCATCTTGAGAATATAGTGGCCCAATTGATTAATCAACGTAAAACACCAGATGTTTTGATCCTGACAGACCCTGAAGTGCGTGGTAAAAAACTGAACGCGCTTTCAAGGAGAGCTCGGATTTTGAGCATGGAGATTGGTCAATGGCCCCATTCAGGTTCTCTATCTTCGGGGTCTTCTCGAATGGTAAAGCCCTTAAGCATTGAGAATCTTCTGGGGCGTCCCCAAGCGTCTCTTGATCGAGAAAGTATGTTTCATTTAATAAAGGGAAAAAAAATTCTCATCACGGGGGTTGGGGGAAGTATTGGAGGTGAGTTGATGCAGCAAATTGCTGAGTTCTCTCCAGCACATATCTCTCTTTTGGATCATAATGAATACCTTTTGTATCAAGCAGCTCTTTCATTAGATGAGAAGCATCCTTATCTATCAAGACGCCTTTTATTGGTGGATATTCGTGAAAGGGATCGTGTTTTTCAAATCATGGCGCAAGAAAAACCTGACTATGTTTTTCATGCGGCGGCTTTGAAGCATGTGCCTTTGGTGGAATCCCATCCTTTGGAAGGTGTTTTTACAAATGTTTTAGGAACCCGTCATTTAGCAGATGCCTGTATCGCAAGTCGGGTTTTAGGAATGGTCTTAATTTCAACGGATAAAGCGATTAATCCTACAAGTGTTATGGGTGCTACTAAAAGGCTTGCGGAGTCTTATTGTCAAGCCTTAGATGTGTTGCCCCAACAAAATAGCATGACCCGTTTTATTACGGTGCGTTTTGGGAACGTGTTGGGTTCAACAGGATCGGTGGTCCCCCTTTTCCAAAGACAAATCGAACAGCGAGGTCCTGTCACTGTTACGAGTCCCCAGATGACCCGTTATTTTATGACGATTCGGGAAGCGGTCGAATTGATTCTTCAGGCGGCGGCTTTGGCAATGCAGTCAGAAATACAAAGAGGACGCGTTTTTGTTTTAGATATGGGGGAACCTGTCTCTATTTTAGAGCTGGCGGAAAATATGATCGAGCTTTCAGGGCTTCGGCCTCATCAGGATATTAAGATTATTTTTACAGGGCTTCGTCCAGGAGAAAAGTTAACGGAAGAACTGTTTCATGAATCAGAGAAGCTTTTAAAAACACCGCAGCCTGGTATTTTTGTGGCCTCACCCCAGGTGCTGACTCACAAATTTTTGAAAGAGTCTTTTGATCGCCTAGAAAAACAAGTTTTTAATCAAGAGGTTGAGGAGTGCCTTGCCTATCTTAGGGAGCTTGTTCCTGAATATCAACAGATTGACAATCTCAATCCCCTTCATTTGTATCATTATGGAGCGTCATCCTCCCTTTAGAAAGGGAGCACAGAAGATCTTTTAGTCATCGATGAGTGAGATGGCTCGAAAAGCGGTAGATTTTATCTGTTAAACCCCTGAAGAAAGCTTTCCCCAACCATGGACCACTCTTTAACTTTTTCGGCGGTACTTCGATTGTAATTTGAAACGGTTTCTAAAATTGCCCCAATTAAAACTGTTTTTGGAAGGGTACCCGCACCAGTTTGGACAAGAATAGTTCCTAAATCAGGCTCATGAGATAAACTTAATGACCTATTCATCATGCTAGAAGTCATTTTATTCTCCCCAGATTTATTTTTTAACTTAACGTTTTTTTTAACGTAAACTCCCTTTTTTTGTCAAAGTCAACACCTTGAAAAAGCTTTAGAGTGCGGTTTATGTTCTTCTTTACAGAGAGATTTTGATAGTGGCATGTTTTCCCAAAGAAAAATCAATTTTTGATAGGGCTCCAAAAGGAAGAAAATAATTTATTTTTCCGTGGCCAAAGTCGGGATTGTACAAAAGAGGCATCTCAAATCCATAGCTTTTTAGACATTTCTTATAAACCTCAAAGGTTTCTGCCATCAAGGACTCAAAGGATTGGTGGGGTAACGGAGAGAGGGGAGTATATCCTAAAAGGAGCGCGAGGGCAGGTTTTTGAGGCGTTCCTAAGGCACCAGAGCGGATGAGGTGAAGAAATAAATCCAATTGGCGTTTGGGGTCTTTTTCTGTGTCTTCGATAAAGACGAA
>CAZGKG010000013.1:0-1771 GCA_964525615.1 uncultured Rickettsiales bacterium
TAGAGGTGCGCACAAAACGAAAAATCCTGGCGCCGAAGGATTTTGAAATTCAATCAAAAAGAGGCAAAACTGAAATTCATATTCCCTTTGGGAAAAGCGTACCTTCACCGTTGTTTATCTAGCGGGCTTTGGAGAGACACCGGAAGACTTACCCTTGGCCTTGCAGCATGCGGTTTTAACAACCGTTGGCTATCTTTATGAAAATCGTCTCGACTCACAAGACACCCGAAAAAAGAACGTATCCCAAGGGATCCAACCTTGGATTCACTATCATCGCACCCTTGAAATGGCGTAATCTCATGTCCTTATCCCTGAACTCAATCGTCTCGATTATTCAAAAAACCCGGACCCTTGACGGATCGGGAGGATGGGTAGAAACACCCCAGCCCCCCATCAATCGCTGGGCTTTTTTTAGACCTCTGCCCCCTCTCTCAGATCTTCGCCAGAACCCACAAGGACACGCTTTGTTCCCCGCCACTTTTTTATGGAAGGAACGCTACGAAGTAATCCTTCGAGATCAACCTCCCTTGGGACCTTTGTTAGAAATTCATTGGAAAAATAAAATTTTAAGCCCCCTCAATACACCTCAACCTACCTTGTTTCCAGGCTACCTGTGCTTTCAAGCCCTTGTTTTAAAGACTCTTCCAGAACCACAGGAAAGGATTTGACCATGCGCTTTAAAACCATCGATTTTCTGACCTACCTCCGGCAACACCTGATGGAAAATCCCACTTTAGGGCCCCAGATTTCAGGAGTGTTTCTTCAGACCATCCCCGATCTTCCCTATCCCTACATCACCTTGACGTGGCACAAAACATCACGAACGGTGGATCGAGGGGTGATTCACTTTTCCCTTAAGCTGTGGAGTGTGTCAAAGGGAATCCAAGAAATGGAAGACCTCTCGATTGCCCTTCAAGAAATTTTACAAGATTCTTCTTTTGCCAGAAGGAATGAATTCCCTTACCCCTTCTCTCTCAAGCAAATCTCCCAAGAGACTACCCACGATCCCCAAGGGGTGAGATGCTGCCACATGACCTATCAAGCTTTTTTCAAACACCTTACAAAGGACTTTGTTTATGCCGCCTGAAACAGATCTTGTGTTACGTCTTGCGGACGGCGGTACAGAGCCTTGCCCTTCGAGGCTTCCCATTTGGTCCTCAAGAGGGTGTCTTCAAACGCTACAACCCTGTGCTCCCCAAAAAATCTATCGCACAATTGACGGACGATTAATTACAATCACCACACCCCTTCACCAAAAGTATGCGTCCACACTCACGTGTAAAGACTCTGAAGGGATTGCCATCGAAGGCCTATGGACGGGGGTTGCCCTGTGGGTAGATTGCATCCAACGCTTAAGTTGCCCCATTTCCGAAGGGATCACCTCCTGGACACTGGAGAGAGATCCCGTAGAGGAATCCCTCTTTCTCCAAAACCCCGCTCTTGATCCCTTAGAATTAACCCCTCAGGGACGTCAGGTCACCTGGCCCGCCAGTCTTTCTCGTCCCGGTAATTTTATCAGCTACCGTCCTCGCCTTCTGATGCGTTTGAAAGATTTTCATCTGGAAACAGACGAATGGGGATTAACGGTAGGCTGGACCATGACCTTGGAAGAAGTTTAGGACGCCGATTCACACACCAGTGGTTTTAAATTCAAACGACGACTGCGCCATGTTTCATAACAAGCAATATACAAGGTAGACGGGATAATAAAGAGAGCCCCCAAAAGGGTATAGGTCTCTGGAATCTCTTGGAAAAAGAACCAGCCCAAAGC
>CAZGKG010000013.1:1781-6544 GCA_964525615.1 uncultured Rickettsiales bacterium
AAACGCTCTAAATAACAGAAAGGTTGAAGAAAGGATAAATCCACCGATTCAAAAGCCTTCAACAAACAAAAAAGAATTAAGTTCGCCCCCCCACCAAGAATCAGTAAAAAGAACGCCTCATGAAGATTGGGCATCTGAAAATCAAAGATCACAAAAGGAAAACTTAAAAGAGTGGTACCTAAAGCCGAAAAAAACAGCATCGACAAAAGGCTTTCATTTTTGATCAGCAGTTTCTTATTCAAAATATCTAAGGTTGCAAACATGCAGGTGGAAGCAACCAACACAAAAACCGTCAGATTCAATCCCGACATCTTCGGTTGGGCGCTTAAGAGAATCCCTGAAAATCCTAAGATGGTGGCAAAAATCCGATGCCCCCCCACCTTTTCCTTCAAAAAAATCGATGATAAGACCAGAACAAATAAGGGGGTTGTAAAACTAAGGGTCGTCACAAGCGTCAGGGGAAGCTTAATCACCCCATAACACCAAGGAGCAAGAGCCAAAAACAGCAACAGAGACCGCACCCCATGAATTTTCCAATGGGACGTGACAAAGGCTTTGCGCCCTTGAGCCATCATAAAAGGAAGCAGCGTCATCATACTAAAGAAAAAACGAAAGAAGGCCACTTCGATCGGACTTAAACGGGTTCCCAGAAGTTTCACCAACGTGTCATTAGACGCGCTAATCATAGACACAAGAATAAACCAAAAAGCCCCGCGCAAATAAGGAGACGATCTTTCCATTAACCAGAGTTCCTTGAATTTATCAGTTGATGGATTTAACCCTTTTTTACATGACAGGTCAATTCGATTCCACTTTCTCATCTGTCAACTTCCTTCTTTTTCTATCCCGAAAGGTCAAAAACCCATGTCTTTTTTCTTTGCTTGGGAACAAGCCCCCGTTTTGTTTGATCCGATTCTTCACGCCCGAAGAGATCTGGATATTGTCGATCTGAACCTTCTGCACGAGGAGGGAAAGCCCGCTCTTTTAAAGCTCAAGATTCCGACCCAGATCTCCCTGCCCTTTCCCGCCTGGGGGATTCTTTCAGCCCGCCTGAATGGAAAAATCTTCTGTCTTTTCCAAGGAGCACGCCTTGAATCCCCCCATCTTCTGGAGGAAGAACTTCAAGAAATTTCCCTTATTTCCTATCCCCCAGACGCGGATCTCCAAATGGCAACCCTTCTTGAATCCCACAAAACATCCGACTCTTTTGATCCTCTTCTTTTCTCAGAAGCCGCCGCTTCCAACCCCCAAATCATCTGTCTTTCCAAACCTGTGGATTTTTTCTGGGATCCACGCACCCTTCACATCCGCCTTAGTTCTCTTTTTGAAGGCGTGCAAAAAATAGACGTCACTCCTTGGGCCTTCAGGGACAGTCTGTCTTTCCATTGGGGACACCCCCCTCTCTCTCAGGTGCATGTCACCCTTCAAGCCCAGTGGGTTCAGCAAGCCCAAGGATTTATGAATCTAGGGTCAACCATTGCCGATCTGTTTCCTGAAAAACAAATCAATACCCTGACAGGCGGCGCCTTTAAAAATTTCTGGCCCCGCACAGGCCAACGCTTAGGCCAATCGGGCTATTGGATCGCCTTTTCTCGTTTAGAGGAGATCAAGCCCCCCTCTCCAGAAGTCGGTCGATCAAAAACTATTTTAAAGAGACGGGTGGGAGGCACCCCCCAAGACATCTTTTTAAAAAGGCAATGGTTTAAGGGAAAAATTTTAGTGGGGTGGCGTTTGCACCAAAAGCGCATTGAGCGTCTGTCCTTCACCCTGCCCCATGTCTTTCAAAAAAGCGTCCCCCTTCCTGAAGAAAAAAGCACCTCAACCCTTACCTTAAATCTTCAAGCCCTTTGCCCCCACACCCCCCTCGACGTGTGGACCCCCCACACCTCTTATGAAGCAGGAGATCGCATCCAAGAAAATGGCCAGATGTATCACTGTATCGCCCCCCACAAATCCAAAAGCGCCTTTTCCAAAGACGCCTCCTTTTGGCAAGACCAGGGCCTTTGTCCGGGCGCGCTCCCGAACCCTGCCGCCTCTAGCTTTTTCCTGACCCAGAGAGGGAAAAAAGTGGTGGCATCGGCAATGCAAATCGCCAGCACCTTTTTGGCCCAACGGGCGCGGGCCTTTTGTTTTTCCCTCTCCCTTCCTTTTGAGAAAGCGCCCCTTTTGTCTCTTGAGGATCAAGTATCGCTTACGGATCCCCGTCTACCTTGCGGTCGTGTGACGGGCAAAATCGTCTCCTCGTGTCTGAAGGTGAAAGGAGAAACCGGAGAGGCTTGTTTTACCCTAAAGGTGAAGGCCAGTTTAGGGTTAAAATCCCCCCCTTCCCAAGCCCCTCCCACCCTTCTTCCCTATGAGGATCAAGGCCCCCAAGATCCCTATGCAGAACTAGAATCCTTAAGAGAGAGGCCCATTTTAAAAAAGATTGCCCTTCTCCATGGGCCCGACGAACAGGAACGCCTTCTTGAAGAAGGAGCCACCAGCCTCTGTCCCTTTCCCACCCGCCTGTGCCTTCACTTCAAAAAACTGAGCAGCTGTGAGGCCCTTGTCCATCATTTTTACGTCTCGGTTTCCCATCCCTGGTCAAGTCCTCACCAAATAACCCTTAAGGAACCGTTCCCATGTTGAATGCATCCCAACGATATCTTCTTCTCCAACAGTCGGGGTATGAAGCCCCTGCTACCTTTGGGCTTAACCCTGACGCCCCCCTCCTAGAGATCGGTCACGACGAAAACGAAGGCACCGACGACTGGACAACCCCCATGACTCTGCCACCTCAAATTTTGTTAAGAATTCGAGCCAAAGGCAAACGCCTGTCCGAGCGGCTGTCTTCTATCTCTCCTATGATTCAATATAAACAAGGAGACCAAATTCTTCCCCCCCTGTCCCTTTACGGCAGTGCTTCTGGTGCGTTACCTTTGGTGCGTTCCTCTCAACATGAAGCAATAGACTTAATCTATACGGGAGAAGGATTTTACGAACATCAAGGACAGTTTCTCAGCCTTTCTTCCCAAACACCCCCCTTCCATCTGTACCTTGACCCAGAACACCTCCTTTACCGCCAGTCCTTCCAAACGGAATCGGCACCTCACACCATAGGCACCCAAGATTTCAAAAGCCCGTTGCGGGTTTTCAGAGCCTTTGGCGGCCGATGGGACGGTGATGCAGAAACAGCAGAACAAGTTTATTACGAAATCGAACAGACCTATCCGGCCCAAACCGCCTTTTCCTTGTATCCTGCCTCCCAATTACCCACCCAAGATCTTCTTGTCTTTCCTGAACCCGACGGCCAAGAAAAAATATCCCTTGCCCAAAGGATTCGAAAAGGAGACCTCTGTCTTTCCGTCGGAGATCAAGTTTTATACACCTCTTCCACCTATACCCATCTCACGCCTGAACTCTTGGACATCATCTTTTTGCCAAAAAACTCTTAAAACTCACCCAAGTCCCCCCTCTTCAGAAACTGTCCAACAAAAAAAATTTAAAAACAATTAGTTAATGTTTTTTGCCTATATTAGACATAGATAAGCTTTTTAAAAAACCTGAAAGGATACAAAAAGTGAAAAACTCTTTAAAAAAAATCTGTTGTTTGGCTTTCGGATTCGCTTTCTTAAGCCCGATCCCCCAAAGCTTTGCAAAGGGAGATTTAGCGCAAGATTTAAAAGAAAAACGAGAGGAGAGAAAAAAGCATAGACAAGAAAAGAGAGCACAATATGAAAAGAAGAAAGCAGACCACAAGAAGAAAGAAAAAAAACTAAAAAAAGCACATGAAGAGAAGAAAGAGGACCACAAGAAGGAAAAAAAACTAAAAAAAGCACATGAAGAGAAGAAAGCAGACCACAAGAAGGAAGAAAAAAAACTAAAAAAAGCACATGAAGAGAAGAAAAAAAAAGAGCACAAGGCGAAAGAGATAGATAAAATGTATTCCCATAAAAGAGACGGGAAACCATTGGCAATGAAACCATTTACTTAAAGGATGATGTCTCATTTTTGAAACCTCATTAAAAAGAACAAAAAGATTAAAAATTATTTAAAAAAAATGCATTCATTGGCTTTCGGATTCGCTTTCTTAAGCCTGATCCCCCAAAGTTGGGCGGTGGTAGCCATGAAATCTCTTCTACTTCTGCCACTTCTCCCAATACAGAAGCTGGTGGCTCTTCAGTTTTGAAAAAAGCAGCCCCAGGTGCGGAAAATCCTGTGAAAGGCAAAAAAAATCCTTAATGAAAGGGGGCGACACAAGAGTCAATGAAGTGCCTCAAGAAAACGCAAGACAGGGAAATTCTCAATTCATGAGAGGCGGCGGTGCCAGTGGATACGGCGGCAGAAGAGGCGGTTGGGCTTCCGAAAATAAAGGATGGAGAAGACGAGAAAGAGGAGGCCCACCACAAGAAGAATACGACGGCGATGGTGGAGGATACATCAGTGGCGGCGGTGGATACCGTGCAAGAAGATACGGCAGCAGTGGTGTCATTTCAAAAAGATACGTCGCAGGAGGAGGAAACGAAATCACAGAACAAGAAGAAGCACCAATAGAAGCGGCACCAACAGAAGCTACGCTAACAGGGGGAGAAATGGCTCAAGAAATAGATAGTCAATTAGCAATGGCAAAGAACACTACAAAAGCAGCATCGGGCTAAAAGATAAAGCGCTTTTGGGAAGCCTCATCATTGGCCTGGTAGAAATCCCCGGGCAGGTCTTACAAGCCTCCTGGGACTCATGGGCCTTCTCAAAACGATGGCCATTCTTCGACTCATGGGCCTTAT
>CAZGKG010000013.1:6554-11712 GCA_964525615.1 uncultured Rickettsiales bacterium
CGATAACAAAAGGGGGGGGGACAGGAACCAATCCCTCCTCCCCTCACAATCCTTTCTGAAAGAAAAGAGAAGGAACCGCCATCCCTTCCTCATTCCATGAGTCCCCTCCCCTTTTTCTAACAAATTGAAAGCATTGACTTTTTCGACAAAGAAATTATTCCTTTTGAATATATTCATTTTTTAAAGAGTTTCTTGAGATGAAAAAAAGTGGGAATCTTAATGCCACACTATTTTCCATCACACTTTTAACAGCCGCTTTCCCTTTAAAAGCGATGCACAGGGGTGGCGCTGAGGAACACGGGGCTGAGGCTTCTCTTCCAAGCGGGCCTGTTGCCTCTCAAGATACGGTAGAAAACGAAAGGAATAGAGAGAAGCCTCCCCAACCGGATATAAACTCCCTGATTGCAAAGGCGCAACAAGGGGATGCTAAAACTCAATGTCATCTAGGGTTAATGTATCATAAGGGTCAAGGTGTAAGGCCAAATCTTGAAGAATCAGCAAGATGGTTCACAAAAGCCGCAGAACAAGGGGATGCTAGATCTCAACATTATCTAGGGTTAATGTATCATAAGGGTCAAGGTGTAAGGCAAAATCTTGAAGAATCAGAAAGATGGTGCCGAAAAGCCGCAGAACAAGGACATGCTAAAGCTCAATGTAATATGGGTTTAATTCACCATCAGGGTCGAAACTTTTCAGAAGCAGCAAGATGGTTCACAAAAGCCGCAGAACAAGGCGATGCTTACGCTCAGTCTACTCTAGGGATGATGTATTACAATGGTCAAGGTATGCCTCAAGACTTTTTAGACGCGGCAAGATGGTTGCAAAAAGCCGCAGAACAGGGACATGTTAGATCTCAATATCATCTTGCAAGTATGTATGAACTGGGCGAAGGTGTGCGCCAAAATCTTCCAGAAGCAATAGGATGGTACCGAAAAGCAGCGGATCAAGGGCATGCTAGAGCTCAACATTATCTAGGGTTAAAGTATTATCTGGGTCACGGTGTGTCTCAAGACCTTGAAGAAGCAGTAAGATGGTTACAAAAAGCAGCGGATCAAGGGGATCCTGGGGTTTTAAACCTTCTGGAAGTCATCTCAAAAATGAAAACGCAATAAACTGTCCCCTGCCCCTCATGTTCCCTGAAGAGACGCCCTCCCTTCAACCATTTCTTTGGCCACCTTGCTAAAAAAAGTATGGGGAAGGAAGGTTTCGAGAGAGGGGTGCTTTCGGGGGGCTTGGTGACCCCCCTGGTCCCTTTTCCCCATCCTATTTTTCTGAAAAACCCCCAAAAGAGGGTCTCTCTTAAGGGGGCTTTTTGGTTCATTGGACGTAAGAGCTAAGCTTCGCCCATCACCTCAATCAAAGAAGCAAAAACCGCCTCAGAGGAAGTTTTTTTCTCGTCAATCAAAAAGCGCATCGCTTGACAAAGTTTTTCCCCTCCCGAGATCAAATCTTCCATCACATCCGCCACATGATAAAAAGTGATGGGATTTTTTGGATAAGCTAAAAGGGCATGGCGAAACATAGGAAAACCCTGGGCCTCACAGAGGGTGAAGTACCCAAGACGTGTATCCAAACTTAAAGCACTCAGGACCTCAAAAACATCTTTTTTTCGTCTTTCAGGAAGAGGAATTTCAAAAACCCCCATAAAATCAAGGTACCCAGAGCAATCATCCCAATGGCTTAAACAATTAAGGCCGCATTGAAAATCGATCTGCAAAGCCATTTGCGTTTCCGTCAGGCGCTCATACCCCCACTCATTTGAAAGGGCCAAATCCTCCAAAAAATCATGGGGATTTTTTTGTTGTGCACGTCGAACGATCAAACCTCGAGCCACTTCTTGCTTTTCTCCTCCCTGGATTCATGATCACTCCACTCTTTCAGAAAAGCAGTAGCCTGACAAGAGCGTTTCTCAACATTGAATCAGTCTGGATTGAACAAAGAGGTCTCCTAAGCAGTGGGGAGGAATAAAAATCGTCATGATTTCTGGTAGTCATGATTTCTTCAACTAGAAGTTCAGGAAGCATGCATCAGTGCCTCACCGCAACACAAAACGATCATCGTGCGAAAATTTTCTTTAAAAAACACTCCATCAGTTTTCATAAAAATTTATTTATTACATTTGACGAATTATTTACCATATTTTATAAATATTTGTCATTTTTTGTTTGAAAACCCCCTTTTTTTTTGAGAAAAACAGCTTGTTTCGATTTTTATGGTAATTGACGATGTATCGATTAATATTTGCACTGAGCGTATTTTGCTTTTTTACAGATGGACATTCCATCCCCCTCAACCCCATGGGGAGAGAACTGGAAATCGTGTTGAGAGGGGATCACTCAAAGACATGGAGTCAAGGTCAAGAATCTGCGAGAGATGACGTTCTGCATGTTCCCCTTCCCACGCGCTCTGAAATCGACGGCATACTTTCTTCTATGAACTCTAGAAAGACCGAGATAAGCCGCCTGAACAGAATACTCAAAGGCGCTGAAGTTGGCAAAGTTATCCGATTCACAGGTGTTCCCAAAGTACGCTCTGAAAAGGATCTGGACACTTTGGAAGAGTGGAAAAAATTCCGAGTTTTCAATCCCATCGGAAAGGAGACGGGGTTTCACGAGTGGGACAGGATAATTCTTAGAGGATTGCCCAGTGCACCGAGGTTAGAAACTCAAGGAGGAAAAATCACTCTTTTGAAACAACTCAAAGACCGTGGAGAGGACGCGATTTTCTCAAGCGCTCTTGTATCAGCCTCCCTTATTACTCCTGCTAAATCTGCTATCTATTACGAGAGGAATGGTGTCATTTTAGGAATACCCCCAGAAAATATTCTTTGTGCAAGTCCTTCTGACCTGATGACCCCTATAGCCGAAGAGTTTTTAAGCCACAAAGGGTATGTGGAATTACTCCGGCAGGATTCTCAGAATTGTTTCTACAGGGCTATTGAAACGCTCAATAGACCAAATGATATCGAGAGGAATGACCTTTTTCATTACAACGAGATTGCTTTCCAGCCGTATGACTCTGAAACTCAAACGTCCATTTCTATAAACGGGTTCTATGTCATTGAGGATGAAAGAGACCCCCAAAAATGGTCAAATGACAGCCGACTCTATTTTGAGGCTGCAAAAAAACAGGATCTTCCCCTTTTAAGACTTTCAAAACAAAGGAAATGACAGCCAGGCCAATTTTAGATAACCTCCTTTAAGAATCTCTTCGAGACTCTTAAAGGTAACCTTTTCTTTAATTAAACCCCACCCGAGCCTTGGGACAGACTCTGAGAGTTCCCTCCATACTGCAACAATCTCTCTCTCGGTGCTCCGATTCCCGCATCTGCTCTGTACCAAAATTCAGAAAAAGGTCTCATCAGTCCCTCATTCAGAATCGGGATTTGTGAGGCTTTTTTTATACAAGCAACAAGGCGTTAGAATGCTGCACCCACCCCAGTTGACACATAATCCCAAAAGACTCAACAGCAACAGAAAAATCTCATAGGCGTGAGAACGCACTCAACAATTTTTAAAAGCGAACTGAAAGACAACAGGAATAACAGGAGGCAATTTTTCTGCGATACTCTTGTATTTTTAAGCTGGTAAGTTATAACCTTGATAAAAGAGGTTCTGATGGTTTCCCGCCCTAAAATTGTTTCATCAAGTGAATTCAAGTCTGTCCCCATAGGCATTTGGTGTCTGGGGTTTGTGACATTATTAAAAAACGTATCCTCTGTTATTGTGGGGACCTTTTCCCCCCTTTTTCTTCGAGAAGTTCTTGGAATCGGCATTATGACGCTGGGTGTTTTCGAGGGCGGTGTTGAAGCCATCTCCTTTTTTGCCCGTATCTTTTCAGGCGTTGTCAGCGATTCTTTGAGAAAACGAAAAGCCCTTATTCTTGTGGGATATTCTTTGTCATTACTGAGCCGTCTGTTCCTTTCCTTTTCTACATCAATTGTGGAAGTGTTTTCGTCTCGCTCTTTTGAACGGATCGGAAACGGTATTCAAGCAAGCCCCCGTGATGCTCTTGTGGCGGATCTCTCCTCCCCTGAAAACCGCGGTGCTTCTTACGGATTACGCCAAAGTTTAACGGTCACAGGATCTGTGTTGGGAGCAGCTTTGGGAATGCTTCTAATGTGGTGGACCTCAAAAAACTATCGGCTTATTTTTTTATTGACCTTAATTCCATCCCTTCTTGCAATTTTTCTTTTGATCGTTGGGATTAAAGAACCAAAACCTTCTGAAGGAAAAAACGCCCCAAGGACTTTCCACTGGAAAGATGTGCAAAAGGACATCGCTTTTTTACCCTCCAAATTTTGGAAACTTGTAACCCTGAGCAGCCTTTTTATGATGGCCAATTTTAGCATTTCTTTTATTGTGCTTAAAGCCGAGGGCTCTGGATTAAGGGTGGGACTTCTGCCTTTGATCATGATTGTTCAAAATTTTTCCACCGCTTTAAGTGCGTTTCCTTTTGGACGTTTGGCGGATGTCAAGGGAAGACGTTGGGTTCTGACGGTAGGCTTTTTAATTCTTGCTTTAGGAAACAGTCTTTTAGCTTTTTCCACATCCTTATGGATTGTGTTTATTGCCACCCTCTTATGGGGGATTCAACTGGGAATTACTCAAAGTAATCTGATGGCCTATGTTGCGGAAACAACACCTTCTCAGGTACGGGGCACAGGATTCGGAGTCTTTCATTTTTTAAATGGCATTGCCGTTTTTATTGGCAATGGGATCATAGGGGTGCTCTGGGAGAACACTTCGCCTGCATGGGCTTTTGGTATCAGCGCCTTAATTGTTTTTCTTGCGGTCTTTTTAATTCGTCCCTTAACCCCGCCTCTCGCAAAGAACATGAAAAATCTATAAAAACAAAAGATTGGGTATCATGATGCGCTTGAAATTGTTTCTTTTCTTTTCCCTTCTGGTTCCCTTCTACTGTCAGGCAGAAGAAGGAAAAATTCTGCATGAAACGCATCATCCTATGGGAAGTTTCTGGGTTGTTGAGGAAGGGGGCTTTCGTGGCCTCCTCTCAATCAAACCACCATCCAATTTTTTGCAAACGGGTGTTTTCCTTAAAACCCCTGAGATTTTGGCTTTAGATTATCAAAAGATGATTTTAGCCAGCTTATATTTTGTGATGCCTAAAAAAATACTTGTGGTAGGTCTTGGGGGGG
>CAZGKG010000013.1:11722-17190 GCA_964525615.1 uncultured Rickettsiales bacterium
TGAAACTCCGCGCCTTGCAAAAGATTATTTCTTTTTTTCTCCCTCTAAAAAGACAAAAATTTTTATTCAGAATGGAGCAAAATTTATATCCGAAAGAAAAGAGAGCTCACCTTACGATTTAATTATACTTGACGCTTTTTCTGGGGATAATGAATCAGAAGGCCTTTGCTTCCCTAAACCCTTCCAAGATTTTTCTTTTGTAAAAAAAATAAAAAGTCTTCTCACACCAAAAGGAGTCGCTGTTTTCAATACAGTTGATAAGTGTCCCTTTCATAAAAAAGAGCTGGAACAATATACAAGGGCTTTTTCACAACTTTTTATGATTGAGACTGGGAACAAAATAATTATTGCGCCCAAAAATGTTTGGGGAACTCTAGGCCAGGTAAAGGAAAATTCAGAGAAATGGATCGAATCTTTTAACAAAATCGGCATTTCCCAAGAATGGCTTCTCCCTAAGATTAAAATTTTTCATTCGTTCTTTGGAGAAACATTAAAAGAAAAAAGCAACTAAGCCCAGATTCTGGAAGATTATTACTTTGGGTCATTCCCCCCCCACAAAAGGGAGGAGGAATAACAATTTGTAAAATATTACAAATATTTGGTAATGCTTGCCATCACACGAGTTTCTGTGGGCTCGATTTTATTGTTGAGACGCGCTCCTAAAGGGTAGCCATTCATTACGGGAAGAGTTCCTTTGAAACTTTGTTTCTTATAGAATGTACGGGTAACATTTAAGCCGACAGACATGCCTTTTGAAACCATACCCGCCATTCCAACGCCAGCATTCCACCCTGTTAACCGCTTATTAGAATTAAAAGTTTTGTGCTCAAAAGAATCATGAATTTTCCATTGAGCATACTCTATGCCACAGGTCAGATGAATAAGAAAGGGGGTCTCTTGTCCAACCACAATCCCTGGTTTTAGATTCAACCCAAAAGAGTGAGATTTTTTGAATTTTAGGTTACGGTCAAAAGCACTTCTCTCTTCCTTAAAAGAACCTTTTAGACCAGAAAGTCCCCCCTCAAGAGCGACAGAAAAATGAAACCCATTTTGAAAAGTGTGTCCAGCCCCCAAAAAAAGCCCCCCACCTAAACCAGACCCTTGAGCCGTTCCTTTGGAAAGATTGTTTTCTGCTGCAAGATCGATATTTGTGAAGAAGGAATCTTCAAAAACACCAGCAAACGATCCACCAAGATTAGCACCAATGGATACACCCGAAAACGGCATCCCTTCTGCCATCAAAGAAGGGCTTAAGAAAAAACCTAACCCGGAAAGTAAAAATATTTTCTTCATAAAAAAAATCCTAAAATAAACATCAAAAGAAACTAAGTATAAAAATAAAAAACTTAAAAAAACAAGTAAAAAACAAAAATAAATAACAACAAATAAAATTATTGATCTAACAATATAAATGGACAAACAAAAAAAGGAAGCAAAAATGAATAAAAAAACTTTCATTAATTCTTTTTTGATTGCATTTTATTTGGTTTACGGCACCTCATCGGTAATGTCTCGTATGGTACGATCTGGTCAATCAGATTCCTCGCCTGTAACACCACCTGCAAGAATTTCGACAATAGAGGAATTTGAAGCTTGGAAAAGCTCTAGCCCCGAAGCAAAGGATCATGTTGTAACTTTCACACAATACAAAGAAAGAGCTGATAAAGATAAGATACAGAAAATAAGATTAACTTTAGAAGATTACAACAAGGCTGAGAATTCAGATAAAAGCAAGATTCTGAAAGAATACGCGTACATGGTGGGAGAGGCCAAATTTCATAAACAAAACAAGGGGATGTCCAAAAAAGAGAAAAAAACTGTTAAAGATTATATGCTATTAAATGGAGAAACTCATAAATCTCTCAAAAAAAGACTCAAGAATGGCCCTGTGGACCTAAAATTAACTGCTTCCAACCAGAACGTGACCGCTGAAACTCAGGCGCCAAGTGCTCCGAGTCAAGATCAAGGTGAAAAGCCTAGGAAAAAATTCCTTGGTTTGTTTTAACGAAAGAAAAACTTAAAACTTCGGAATTAATTTGCCTATAGAATTTTAACAAAGCAAATTTTATCCGAAATCTGGGGGGGGGCCTTTTCAAGAAAGGTGTCCCTCTCAACCCCTGGGTCGGCGTCTTAAGCTTTTTGTGCAGAAACAAAATAGTTGACCGAAAGATCCTCACTCAAATGCCATTGGCGCCGCAGGAGAGAAAAGGAAAGCCCTTCAAATTCAGGATCCTCAAAGCCTGCCCGCCGAAGGTGCCACCTGATGTCAGAAGGCGTTAAAAAAGCTTGCCAGGTATGAGTCCCACGAGGTACCCAACGCAAAAGATATTCGGCCGCCACAATCCCCAAAAGATACGACCAAAAGGTGCGATTCAGGGTTGACAACATCAAAAGCCCTCCCGGTCGCAAAAGTCGTGAAGCAAGGTTCAAAAATTGGGCGGGATCAGGCCCATGCTCAATCACTTCAAAAGCAACAATACCATCGACCCCTCCTTTTGCATGAGGAAGGGCTGCAAAATCCTCAAGCGATATCGCTTGATAGGTGATGGGCATCCCTCCTTGGCGGGCATGATCTTGAGCGCAGGCAATATTTTCAGGAACAAGATCAATCCCCAAAACCTCCGCTCCCATTCGACACAAAGGCTCAGACACAAGACCCCCGCCACACCCCACATCTAAAAGACGCAATCCCTTAAGGGCCAGAGGATCTGAAAGATCCCGCTTGAAATGATGGCAAAGGCGGGTTTTTAACCAACGTAAACGCACGGGATTCAAAGCGTGGAGAATTTCAAAGGGACCTTCAGGATGCCACCAAGCGTCCGAAAACTGAAAAAAGTGTTCAGAGGTCTCCTGAAGGGAGGGCACCGTCTTGCCCCCTTTTCTTAAAATAGATAGAAAGGAAAGCATGCCACAGTCCTTTTTTTTCACTTCTCTATCATTTTTGAGCCCCAAGAACAATCCCCTTGCGTGCAAAAACAGTGCCTATAAAGGATTTTCCTGAATGCCTCTCATCGTTCAAAAATTTGGCGGCACCTCCTTAGAAGGCATCTCCCGTGTTCTGAACGCTGCTGAAATCGTCTATAAAGAATGGGAAAAGGGCTCTCAGGTAGTGGTGGTGGTTTCTGCCATGGCGGGCGTCACCAATCAACTGGTCGATTTTGTTAAAGCCTTAGAGGGCGATTCCCAAAATCCTGAATCAGATGCCGTCATCTCCACAGGGGAACAGATCACCGCCGGCCTTTTATCCCTTGCCCTTCAACAAAAGGGAATTCAAAGCCGTTCTTGGACAGGACCTCAAGTACCGATTATGACAGATGGCCATCATGGGGAGGCAGATATTTTATCCATTCATGGCGAGGCCTTGCACCAGTTTCTTGCAACAGGCGGAATCAGTGTGGTAACGGGATTCCAAGGTCTATCTCCTGAGGGACGCGTCACAACCCTAGGACGGGGGGGATCTGACACGACAGCCGTTGCACTGGCGGCCTTTTTAAAGGCGGATCGTTGTGACATCTACACAGATGTAGAAGGGGTCTATACGGCGGACCCCCGCTTGGTGGCGGATGCACAGAAAATTGACACCCTTTCTTATGATGAGATGCTGGCCCTTTCAGAACACGGCGCGAAAGTCCTGCACCCACGAGCGGTTTATTATGCTCAAAAATATGGTGTACCGGTCAGAGTACTCTCAAGCTTTACCTTTCAGCCAGGAACTCTGATTTCCTTTCAAACCAGTGGCCCACAACCCCTTTTTGGTCTGACTTATACCTTAGGATGGGTTTTGGTGGAATCCAAGAAACCTCTCAATTTTCAAGCAGAAGGTGGCCGAAAAATCGTCTATCACCCCTGTTCAAAAAATTCCTCTTATCTGGCTGTGTTGTCGGGCCAAAACTTGAAAACAGAACAAGAAAAATCATTGACAGAAATAAAGATTCTCAACGATAATCTTGCTTCAGTTTCTGTGGTTAATGGTGCTTTAGACAAACACGGAATGAAAACTTTACGCATGAGATTTTTGAAAACCCTTTCAGATTCTGAATTACCCCCTTTTTATATGCAGGCCACAAGTTCTCTCCATTGGCAATTATGGTTTGATCAAGAAGACCTCCCAACCGCTCTCGGCCTTATCCACCGTCGTCTTCAAGGAACCTCCGTGTGACTCATTGGCAGCTCCTTCAAAAGAAATTCCCCAAAGAATGGGAGCGCCTTAACGATCTCTGGGGACGAGGCACCCAATTTCTAGGATCGCCCTTGGCCCTCTTAGGAGGCGCGATGACCTGGGTTTCGGAACCCCAACTGGTCAGCGCAATTTCCAATGAGGGTGGATTTGGGGTGTTAGCATCGGGCGCGATGACGCCAGAATTTTTGGCGACCTCCATTCGAGACACCCGGAAATTAACATCCCAACCATTCGGTGTGAACGTGATTCTTCTCCATCCCCAGATCGAAGATTTGGTGGACGTTTGTCTTCAAGAAAAAGTCTCCCACATCGTTTTCGCAGGCGGCCTTCCCTCTCGAACCCTGATTCAAAAAGTAAAAACTCAAAATATTCGGGCCATTGGTTTTGCACCCGCCCTTGTTTTTGCTAAAAAACTTATTCGTGATGGGATTGATGCTTTAATTGTAGAGGGCTCTGAAGCAGGAGGTCATGTAGGCCCTGTGTCCACAAGCGTCCTGGCTCAAGAGATTCTTCCAGAGATTTCCCAAGTCCCACTTTTTATCGCAGGGGGGATTGGACATGGAAAGATGATCTTGCGCTATTTAGAAATGGGCGCATCGGGAGTCCAGCTGGGCACCCTTTTGGTATGCACAACAGAGTCAAAGGCCCATCCGCGCTTTAAAGAGGCCTTCCTTAAGGCCCAGTCACGAGATGCCGTTTTATCGCCTCAATTGGACCCCCGATTTCCCGTCATCCCTGTCAGGGCTTTGACCAATGAGGGAATGCGATCTTTTGTGGAAAAACAACAAGAAGTGATCCGCCGTTTTGATGAAGGTTTAGTGGACCTGAAGGAAGGACAACTAGAAATTGAACATTTCTGGTCAGGCGCCTTAAGACGCGCTGTGATTGACGGTGATATCGAAAATGGCTCTCTTATGGCGGGCCAAAGCGTCGGCCTTGTGAAGGAAATCAAACCCCTTTCAGAACTTTTTAAAACCCTTCTAGAGGAGACGCTCACAGCTTTTTATACGCCGCCTCAATAAGGTCATGGCGAACCCACAAGGGGAAGACCTCAGGGGTGCCCTACACCAACTCAGTCAAATTACCCCAAATATCCCGAAAATAACAAAAAATTGTTGATCAATAGGAAGTTCTAGAGGCGCCCATCAGCAAGCGTTCCCCAATCAAGAAGATCCCACAAGAAGAAAGATCCCTCTATCGATGAGAGTCAGGCATGATTCCTTTTGTGAAATTCTCCCCACTCTTTTTTCTTTTAATTACAAACAGTCAAAAAAAAAACAATTCAATA
>CAZGKG010000014.1:0-1602 GCA_964525615.1 uncultured Rickettsiales bacterium
AAATTTTTTGGGATTTTAAACTTTTTGGGATTTTAAAAACTCCACTGTTCGCTTGAAAGGACACCTTTTTTCATGTCTCGTTTTCCCTTTTTTATTTTATTTCTTGGTGCCGTTTTTGTTGCCCCTTGCCTTCGAGCAGATTCTGCCTCTGAAATTGTAGTTAAGGGAAACACCCGTATTGACACCCAAACTGTTCTTTCCAATTTCAAAATAAAAAAAGGAGATTCTTACTCCTCAGAAGAACTGAATAGTGCTCTTGAAGAGTTGTTTAAAACGGGTTTTTTTGCGGATGTGATCGCCCATCAGCAGGGGGAAATCCTTTCTTTGATGGTTGTGGAAAATAACATCATCAACCAGGTTTCTTTTGATGGTAACAAGGCCGTTTCCGATGAAATTTTAAATCAAGAATTGAAATTGCGTCCTCGAGAAGTGTATACGCCGTCCCGTATTCAAGAGGCGGCTCAAAAAATTCGTGATATTTACCGTCTCAAAGGGCATGTGGGGGCTCAGGTAGATCCTAAAATGATACAACGGGATCATGGACGGGTTGATATTGTTTTTGAGATTGCTGAGGGAAGCATTTCAAAAGTGACCAAAATTTCCTTTGTGGGAAACAAAATCTTTTCGGATTCCCGTCTTCGATCTGTGATTTTGACGAAGACAAGTGCTTGGTATCGTTTCTTTTCTAACGACGATAGTTATGAGCCTGAACGTATCGCCTATGATAAAGAGCTTCTTTCGGATCATTATCTTGATAATGGGTATGTGGATTTTCGTGCCGTGTCTTCTGCGGCTGAGCTTTCGCCTGATCAGAAGGAATTTTTTATTACTTTTCATGTGCAAGAGGGAGAGCGTTATCAATTTGGAAAAGTTGACATTGTGTCAGAAATTTCAAAAGTTGACGTCGATCCTTTAAAAAAGCTTCTTTCCGTTGAAAGAGGTGATTGGTTTAGCCGGAAGGATATAGAAAGAATCAGCGACCGTCTTCAAACGGTCCTTGAGGAAAAAGGGATTTACTTTTTAGAAGTTGTGCCAAATGTTGTTCCCGATTCTGAATCAAAAAAAGTGGACGTCACTTTTAAAATCATTTCTAAGAATCCTGTTTATGCCAACCAGATTCTGATTCAAGGCAACACCGTCACCGATGATTCGGTGATTCGTCGGGAGTTTCGTTTTGGAGAAGGGGATGCCATTACCGGTAGTAAAATTCGAAGAAGCCGTCAGCGTCTTGAGGGTCTTGATTTTTTTGAAAAACTCGATGTTCAACAGGAAAATGTGGCGCCCGATCGCAAGAATGTTCGTGTAACAGTTCAAGAAAAACAAACGGGGGCGTTAACGGCCGCCGGTGGGTATTCAACATCGGATGGTCCTTTGGTTGAGTTAAAGGCGATGGAGCGGAATTTTAGAGGGAAAGGTCAAGAGATAGAATTTAAAGGATCTCTTGCAAAGCGTTCTAAGGGTATTTATTTCGATTTTATGGAGCCTTATTTTCTTGATCGGCATTTGCAGGGGGGGGTTAATTTATTCCGAAATATTTCTAAAAATGACACACAAGGAACATTTAAAAATGGCTATAAAACAAGCGATGCAGGAGGTGGTTTG
>CAZGKG010000014.1:1612-17084 GCA_964525615.1 uncultured Rickettsiales bacterium
AAAAGCGACTCTCCTTTTTTGCAAAGCATGACTGGCAGTAAAGTTTTGTCTACTTTAGGTCATGATTTGTCCTATAATCGTCTTGATAATGTTGTGGATCCGATGGAGGGATATTCTTTTGGTATCAGCAATGATTTTACAGGTCTTGGAGGAGCTGTGCGCTACTTTAGCAACACTCTGGGTGCTGGTTATTATTATCCCTTGAGCCGTGAAAACCGGATCATTTTGAATGTGCGAGGACGAGGAGGATATATTGTCAAGCTGAATCGTCCTTTACGGGTTGCGGACCGCTATACTTTAGGTGGTGCAAGTCTTCGAGGCTTTGGAGAAGCAGGTGTGGGGCCTCGGGATCGTGTGACAGGAGATTCGATTGGTGGATGTCAATTTGCTGTCGGAACGGTTGAGATGACCTTTCCTTTAGGCTTGCCTAAAGAGGTTGACATGAGGGGTGTTATCTTCTCTGATTGGGGCAGTTTGTGGAAATCAAAAGAGAAAAAAGGCCAATATGCAGATCGTGTTGTCGGTGAAGATTTTAAAATCAGAGGATCTGTAGGGGCAGGGGTGCGTTGGAATTCTCCCTTTGGTTTGATTGGCGTTAGCTTTTCCAAAGCGGTCCGTCGTTATCAAAAGGTCGACAAGATTGAAGTTTTCCGTTTCAGTATTGGAAGTGAATTTTAAAAAGGAAACATAAGATGTCTTATAAAAAAAACAGGCACAACCTTCCGTTAATTGTAACCAGCATCCTGATAGCAACTGGGGGAGTTGGGTTTCCTGCCTTTTCTGATGAGCCCCTTCAAAAAACTGAGAAGAAGGGACCTCAAGAAAATTTCATGGTGGTAGATTTGCTTCAAATCATTACGGAATCTCTTGTTTCCCAAGACATTCAAAAGCAGCTTCGAGAAAAAAGTGATGAGTATCAAAAGGAATTTTCCAATCAAGATCAGAAGTTTCGTTCTGAAAATGAAAAACTAATTTCTTCTCAAAATGAATTAAAACCTGAGGAAATTCAGAAAAAACAAATGGATCTTCAAAAACGTTTTGAGGCCTTTCAGGAAAAAATTGATCTACGTCGCCGGCAATTAGAGATGTGCTATCGGAAAGGGATGGAAGAAGTCCAGAAAAAAGTAGATCAATTAGTTCAACGTCTTGCAGAGGAGAAAAAACTTTCCCGTGTCTATCGTGAGGCAGCTTTTGCTTGGGTGAGGGATTCAAAAAACGTGGATATGACGCCTGAGGTGCTTTCGCTTTTGAATAAAGAACTTCCTAAAGTAACCATTAAAATCCCAACAGAAAAAGAAATTGTTGCCTTAATTTCAAATGGTGATCTTGTTCCTCCAAAGGAATCAGAAAATCTTCCCCCAAAAAAGAAGTAAGAAGCATTTTTTTGAAAGGTGCTTTTCGGGCATAAGAATCAAAAGGGGAAATTAACCATTGAAAATCTTTAAAAGAATTGGTCTTTTTTTCCTTCTCTTTTTCCTTTTTCTTTTTCTCTCTCCACCAGGCTTTTACTACCTTTTTAAGGACCCAAGGGACAGTTCTTTTTCCTTTCCTTCTGAAAAAGAAATGGAAGGCGTGGGAGTTTACCTGATTAATCTGGATCGTTCACACCAGAGGTACCGTTATGTATGGCCGTCCCTTCAGGCCTTGGGATTTCCATTGGAGAGAGTTTCTGCGGTAGACGGACGGACCTTGACAGAAGCCGAGATTACATCCGTCATGGATAAAAGAACCTTTAAAAAATTTTTTTCTATTCCTCATCAGTTGGGAACGATTGGGTGTTATCTGAGCCACATCAAAGTTTGGAAAAAATTTCTTCAGTCACCCTTCAAATTCGCCCTTGTTTTTGAGGATGATGTAAGCTTCTCCCCCCAAGAACTTTCGGAAACAGTCCATCATCTTATCGCGCCTGAACAAGTGGGTCTTTGGGATATTAATAGCTTTGAGCTTAACCATAGAGGAATGCCTCTTACAATTAAAAAATTACCACACCATCAAAGCCTTTGTCTTTATCTCACGCCAGTGACTCACACAGGTGCTTATCTGATCAACCGGAAGGCGGCCCAAGCTCTTTTAGAAAAAGCTCTTCCAATAAAAATGCCCATCGACCATTATTTTACTCGTGTGTGGGAATTTTCTTTGAAATTCACCGGTATCGAACCACGTCTTGTCAAACAAAGCTATGGAGATTCTGAGATCCGTTCTCTGAACTCTCCCAACCCCTCTCCCTCCTTATATTTTTTGTTTCAGAGGGCTATTTATCTATTCCAGTCACAAGCTATCAGATTTTTTTACAATTTAAAAGTTTATTTTTCTTGATTTTTATAAAAATAAGATATTTTTTAGGTGACTATAATTCAATCTATTCGGTTTAGCTCGAAACTTTTTTAAGCCATAAATGTTTCTTGGCTCCTGCTGATAGCTTGAGGGATTCTTCTTTTCCCCAAAGGGAGGGAGACAAGAGCATCCCTTCGTCTCTCACAGGGGTGTTGTTCAGTTTGATTGCTCCACCACGAATAAGGCGTCGTCCTTCCCCTTTAGAGGATGCGAACCCTACTTGTTGTAAGAAATCTAAAAGTTTTAAGCCTTCACCGAGAGTCCCTTCAGAAAGGTCAATTGTTTTATTGGCAGTGTCATCCCCTTTTTCCCTTTTTCCAAAAAAGGTTTCTGCCGTTTTGTGAATCTCTGAAAGAACTTCTTCTCCATGCAAAAGGGCGGTGACGTGGTCCGCTAAAACTTTTTTTGCTTCATTTAAAGCACTTCCTTTGGTTTGTGTGAGGAAATTGATTTCCGAAAGGGACAAAAACGTGAATAATTTTAAAAAGCGTGCGACATCACGGTCATCTACATTTCGCCAAAATTGCCAAAAATCGTAAGGAGAAAATAAATCCCCCCGAAGCCAAACAGCACCTTCCACCGTTTTCCCCATTTTTGCGCCTTGAGCGTTTGTTAAAAGAGGGCAGGTCAGGGCAAAAGCGTCGGCATTACGAACCCGGCGGATCAGTTCAACACCGTTTAAGATATTGGCCCATTGATCACTTCCTCCCATTTGAAGAAGACAGCCCTTGGTATCGTGCAATTTTAAGAAATCGTAAGATTGAAGAAGCATATAATTCAATTCAAGAAAACTAAGAGGGAGATTGTTTTCCAGACGGTTGCGGACAAACTCAAAGCTCACCATCCTATTAACGGAAAAATGACGCCCCACATCCTTTAAAAAATCCATATAACTTAAGGATTCAAGCCATTCTTTATTGTTGACAATTTCAATGGTTCCTTCACAGGCAGGGAAAAGACGATGTACCGTTTCCTTGAGGCTTTCTAGATTCTTTTCAATTACTTCTTGTCTCAAAAGTGGGCGTGCGCTTTTCTTGTCGGAGGGGTCACCGACTTGTGTTGTTCCTCCGCCTAAAAGAACCAAGACATGATGACCCCTCTTGTGGAACCATTTGAGAGCCATAAAAATCATTAAATTGCCCACATGAAAACTTGGGGCTGTTGCATCAAAGCCAGCATAAAGGGTTAAGGGACCTTGATCCATTTTTTCTACTAAGGCGTCAAGACCTGTCGTTTGATAAATAAAACCTCGCTCTGAAAGATCGGCTAAAAAAGAAGTCGAGGCCGATGGTGTCATTTTTGAAAGTCCTTTTATTTCTTATAATTTTTTCGGAATGGTTTCTTCAATGGGGCGACGTCGCATCTCCTTTAAAGGTTTTCCTCGCACCATCACAGTGACGATTTCTCCTAAATTGGTGACATGATCTCCCACACGTTCAATATTTTTTGCAATAAACAAATAATGGGTACAAAGGCTAATGGATTCAGGTTCTTTCACCATAGCGGCTAAAAGCTCTCGCAAAAGGGCGCCATAGAGTTGATCGACTTTTTGATCATCTTGCCATACTTGCTCCATCACCTCTTGATTTTGAGTGCGAAAGCCATCATTAACGAATATCATCATACTGCGAATCAAATCTCCCATTCGAAAAATAGAAAGGAAGGGCTCTACAAGCAAAGAGGGCATTTCTTCCAAAACCAAAACCCGTCTTGCAATATTTGTGGCGTAATCCCCCATACGTTCCAAATGGTTGGCCATTTTTAAAGCGGCAATCACAAGCCTCAAATCGAAAGCAACTGGCTGTCTTAGAGCTAAAATCTGTAAGGAAATCCGATCAATTAAAATTTCAAGTTTGTCAATTTCTTCATCCCGTGCAATCAATTTTTTGGCGAGGCTTTTATCCTGTTTTTCTAAAGACAAAAGAGCTTCTCGGAATTGCTCCTGCACCAAATGGGCCATCGAAAAAAGGGTGTCCTTGAGATGGGTTAAATCTTCATCATAAGATTTTACAATATGATTTTTCGGCATTGCGTCTTTCTCATTTTGATTAAACCAGCCTTCCTGTGAGATAAGTTTGAGTTTCCTCTCTTCGGGGATTTGTAAAGACACGCAATGTCTCTCCCACTTCAATCAGCTGTCCTTCTGAAAAAAATACCACTTGTTGGGAAATGCGTGCGGCTTGCTGAAGATTGTGCGTGACCACCACGAGGGTGATTTTATGCCGCAGACTGTCAATGAGCTCTTCTACCTTTGCTGTTGCGATGGGGTCAAGGGCAGAGGTGGGCTCATCCATTAAGATGACTTCTGGCTGAATCGCAAGGGCACGGGCGAGACAAAGCCTCTGTTGCTGGCCTCCTGAAAGACGCGTGGCTGGACTGTGAAGGTTTTCCTTAACCTCTGCCCAAAGACCTGCTTGTTGAAGACTTGCCTCAACAATTGCATCACATTGAGTTTTTGTTTTGAAAAGGCCATGAATTTTGGGGCCATAAGCTACATTATCATAAATAGATTTTGGAAAGGGAGTTGGTTTTTGAAATAACATACCAACCCGGGTTCGCAAGGCGACCACATCCATTGAGGGAGCATAGATATCTTCGTGATCTAAACAAATTGTTCCACGAAGGTGAATGCCTTCTACATCATCATTCATACGGTTCAAACACCTCAAAAAAGTGCTTTTGCCACATCCTGAAGGGCCTATAAGGGCGGTGACCTTTAAGGGTGGAATATCCAATGAGATGTCCCTTAAAATGGGTGTTGTGCCGTAGTCAACATTCAAATGTTGAACGCGCATTTTAGGAGGAAGGCCCTCCTTATGAGGGGGTGAAGAAACTGTCATTCGGCTCTTTTAAAAAATCGTCTTAAAGAAAAAGCACAGATATTTATAAGCAATAACAAAAAGAAAAGAGCTAAGATACCCCCTGATGCTTTTGAAAGAAATCCTGGTTCGGAACTTCGTGCCCATAAAAAGATTTGAGAGGGAAGCGTGGTGGCGGGACTGGTCAAGTGGGAAGGTGTATCGCCGACAAAAGCGGCCATTCCCACCATCAGATGGGGGGCTGTTTCTCCTAAAGACCGTGCTAAGGTCAAAAGGGTCGCGGTGATGATCTGGGGAAAGGCGATGGGAAGCACATGCTGGATCATCGTTTGGGCTTTTGTTGCGCCCAAAGCCTGGGCAGAAGTTCGCACATTTGCAGGAACAGACTGAAGAGCCACACGACTTGTTACCATTAATAAAGGTGCCGTCATCAAACCAATCGTCAATCCTCCCATGAGGGGCGAGGGGCGAGGGAACTCAAGCCAATAATCAAAGAGAATAAATCCTAACAAACCAAAAAGAGCTGAGGGAACAGAAGCTAAGTTGTTGAGTGTCAACTCCATCCATTTGACCCACCAACTTTTAGGATTAAGCTCTTCGATATAAAGAGCCGTTCCGATTCCTAAGGGAAAGGCAAAAACAAAAGATACCAGAAGAACCAAAACTGATCCCCAAAAAGCGCCACAAATCCCTGCTAATTCAGGGGACATAGAATCATTGGATGAAAAAAAAGTGATGTTAAATCGAAGACGGGTTTTCTTCTGGCCTATTAATGTCTCAAGAACCGCTTGGGCCGTTTTTGATAAATTGGATGGGTGGGCCCGAAAGAAGGGATTTTTCCCTTTACAAAAACGATCAGCCTCGTCGGAAGATAAAACCCAAAGTGTAAGTCGTCGAACAGGGGTGTTGTGCTTTTGGAAATGGTCTCGAAGTTTCCTTTTTAATGCTTCTTTCGCGCCTTGGCTAATTAAATCAAGGGCTTCCATTTTCTCAAGAGGGGTTTGAAGAAAGGGACACTCTTGGGTAAGAGAAGAAGAAAAAAGAGTTTTAAGCGTGTCTCTTGAGAGGTCTTTTTCTAAAGTTTCTGGGGTGACTGGTGTGGGGAAAACCACTGACAGGGAGATTTCTGTTGTTACAAAGGCTTCGTAGGCCCTTGTGACAACAGCTGTCAGTAGAAACAAGAGAGCACCCAAAACACAAGCTAAAGCCACAAAGGTTGTGCCTTTAAAAAGGGTTTCGCGAAAACAACGCAAACGTCTTTGGGAGATGTGATTTCCTATCAGAGGTATGCTCATCCTCCCCCTCCGAATAAAGAATTAGATCCCTTTGAGTGTTTTGAATATTTTCGGACGAAACGCGAGCCTAAAAAATTTAAACCAAGAGTCATGGTAAAAAGCAAGAGACCTAAGGCAAAGACCGCCTGAGTTTTGGGGTTTTCAGGGGATTGATCGCCTGTTAAAAGGGCGTAAATTTGGGCTGTAATCGTGGTGACGGGTGTTAAAGGATTCAAAGTCATATGGGTGCTGAGACTTGCTGCCATGAGGACAATCATTGTTTCTCCTAAACTACGGGCGACCGCCAAAAGTAATACGGCCATAATTCCTGGAAAAGCCGCTGGAAGCACCAAGCGACAAATGGTTTCTCCCCGCGTGGATCCTAATGCCCAAGCGGCGCGACGCACATAGGCTGGAATAGAAAATAAAATTTCATCCGTCAGAGAGACCACAAACGGTAAATTCATCAAACCAATGACACTTCCAATCACAAGGGCACTTTCGCCTGAAATAGAAATTCCCAGAGTGTCTCCCCAGTCTTGAAAAAAAGGGGCCACCATAATACAGGTGAAGACACCGTAGACAATTGTGGGAATACCGGCACAAAATTCCAACACGACTTTGATTCGTTGACGCCAGCAGGGGGAGGTATACTCTCCTAAGTAAATGGCCGCTAAAATGCCGATAGGGCCAACTACAAGCAGAGAGATAAAACTCACCCATAAGGTGCCCAAAAGAATCGGCATAGAGCCAAAGAAAAGGCAGTCTCCTGTGGACGTGATCGTCGGCCTCCAGATCATTCCGAAAAGAAAATCAATTGGGGAGACTTTTTGAAAAAAAACGTAAGTATTTTGGAGTAAAAATCCAAAAAGCAAAAGACTTAGTACGCCCATCATTAAAAAGAAAAAACAAGATACGATATGGGCCAGAAAAAAGAAATTAAAAGTTTTGCGCGACATCAAAGAGTCCTTTGTACAGCATGCAATTTTCGGAAAATCTTTTTTTGCTCCTCAGAAGAAAGGGGGATCAACCCTTTTTTGATTAAATATCCAGAAGATCCAATAGCCTCTTGGGTGAAAAACTCTTTTATGTAAGTGAGAATTTCAGGTCTTTCAACCATACGACTTTTTCTGAGGTACAAATAAAGAAGACGCCGAAAAGGATATTTGTGTTCGAAAAGATTTTGGAAGTTGGGGGCAAGTCCTTCGATAGAGATCTCTTGAAGACTATTGCGATTGTTCGTAAAAAATCCAAAAGTCACAATTCCAATATAATTCAGATTACGGGTAATTTTTTCTATTAAAAGATTTTGGTTGGTCCCCACTTGAGTATAGCCTTCATCATGGCGAATCTCTCCACAAGAAATTTTTGATCCTTGGGGGCAAAAAGGGTGCAGTATTAAGGATAAAAGACTTTCGTAAGTGCCAGAAACTGCAGACGGACCAAAAACGCGAATGGAGGTGGCGGGTAGGTGGGATGAAACCTTCTGCCAGTTTTGGAGCAGCGGATTGTTCTCTGCAGAGAGAGCTTTAAAAATTTCTCTGCGGGTTAGGTTGAGAGGAGGATTTCCTTTAGCGTGCACAAAAAGAATTCCGTCATAGCCGATGGGAATCTCCATCACGTCTTCTTCTGGAATCCCCATTTGCTGACAGTGACGATAATCTTCCTCTTTTAAGGCGCGAGAGGCCATTAAAATATCGGGCGTCTTGTTACCAGATTTTCGGCAAAAAAGAGCGATTCCTCCGCCCGTTCCCATCGCTTCCAGCAGGGGGACCGGCTGGTGATTTTCATAAGAAAAATTTTCTGCTACGGCTGCGGCATAAGGAAAAACTACCTCAGACCCTACGATACGAATCAAATAAGGGGAGGGGGGGTTCACCTTTGAAAGGGATGGGTGTTTTCCCAATAGGTTTTCTTTCACCTGAAAGAAAAAGAAAACTAAACAAAGAACGCCTCCATAAAATAGGAGACTTTTCCGAACCATGGGATCACTTTTTCTTGTGATATCAAAACACCCTAGACTATTGCTTCAGGGGAAGCAAATCGTCAACACTTTACCTTAAAGATTACTTTTTCATCAAAAAAAAGATAAAAGAGTCTTTCATTTAAGGCGTATGGGAACTTGTTTCAGAGGGGTCAAATCCTTCAATTACAAGAGGAAAGGAGAGGTGGATGGTCCTTTCTCCCAAAAGAAGATCTCCTGAAAGACTGATAAAAAGTTTTCCCACCTCTACAGTGTCTTTTAAAATTGTGATCTTTGTCTTTTTAAGACGTGGCTCATAGGCGCTGCAAGCCTTCTCAATTTGTCTTTCCAAGGAAGACCATTCACTATTTTCCACAGAAAAAGAGGAGAAATCTTCGATTCCAAAAAGGTCAGGCAACAGATAAGTTGTGATGCCATCTTCTTCCCTTGTGAAGGCTTCCTCCATTTGGACGCGTCCGTGTCCGAGGCGGGTATTGAGTAATCGGGAAAGTTCCTCCTTCACCGACTGTTTGATTCCTTCTTCATCCAGAAAATTTGTGCCGTTTAAGGAAAGACGGTCAAAAAAGGGGGGAAGAAAAATGTTTTCTTTGATGGCGTGAGGTTTTGTTTTAAAGGGAGACATTACAAGATTCCTCGGGCTTTTTCGAAGGCTTTTTTGACGTCATCAACGGCCAAAATTTCAGGAAGAGAAATGCCTTGAGGCGCATTGGGACCATAGACGACGTTAAAGGGGATTCCGGCTTTTTCAAAACTTTTCAGAAACTCTGTGATGGTGAGATTGGGTTTGGTCCAGTCGCCTCGCATGCAAATCGTCTTTGGGTGATGAAAAAGTTTTTTTACAGCAGCTGTTTCAAGGACAAGTCTTTTATTGATATGACAAGTCAAGCACCACGAGGCTGTCAGGTCCACAAAAACCACTTGGCCGCGGGCCACATGTTCAGGAATCATATCAGGATCAAAGTTTTTCCAAAGAGCGCTGGAGGCTTCTTTTTTTTCAAAAGGGTTCAAAACCCAGTGATTTGGGAAAAAGGGGACCCCCAAAAGAAGCAAGAGACTTGTGACCAGGGGGAGTCGAAGCCAATGGATTCCACGATGGACCCCCCAAAAAAAGAGAAAGGATGCCAAAATGAGGGCAGAGATAAGGAAAATAACCGTAAAAGTATAGTTTGAGATCAGAAGAAATGTAAGCCATAGAACCGTTCCAAAAAGCAATCCGCCTAAGATCCGCTGAAACTTAATAAGCCACGGCCCTGGTTTTGGAAGGGGAAGTTTATGGGATGGAAGAAGGGCAGTAACCCAGTAGGGGGCTGAAAAGCCAACGCCTAAGGCAGAGAAAACGGAGAGAATTTCCACCCCGCTTCGGGCAAGTGCAAATCCAACGGCCGTTCCTACAAAAGGTGTTGCGCACGGGGTTGCTAAAAGCACCGAAAGAACGCCCGAAAAAAAAGATTTTAGCCCCTTTAATTTTTTAAAGGAGGGATAATTTTGCGCCCAACTGGGGGGTGAGACTTCAAAAAAGCCCCATGTGTTGGCAGTAAAACAAATGAGGGTCACGATCATAAAACTTAAGAAGTAGGGATTTTGAAAGTGAACCCCCCATCCGATCGTTTCTCCAAGTTCTTTCAGAATCAAGGTGATAAACGCAAAGATCAGAAAAGTTGTATAAATACCTAAAACTGTCATCCATAGATCTTTTGCGGCAAAGCCACCACCTTTTGAGGCGGCTTTTGTTTTGGTGAAAACCATGAGTTTCACCCCCAATACTGGAAGAACGCAAGGCATGACGTTCAGCATCAGTCCGCCCAAAAGAGCCAAGAGAAGAATTGTCCAGAAAGACACCCCTTCCTTTTGAGTAGGAACGGCTGTTGCCACCGATTGGAGAATTTTTTGCAATTCCTTTTGAGGATTTTCTCTGACGCTGGCTGCATCAAAGGTGAAATTCAGATCATAAGTAAAGGGTTGGCAAGCGATTTCTGAGCAGACAAGTCCCTGTAAGGTCCCTTTCAGCACAACAGATTGTTGAGGTTTTTTCGTCTTGATTGTCAGGGGAACAATCACAGCGTTTCGGTAGACATGACCTTCCAAAGTTTCAGAAATATTTTTCATTCCCTCTGGCCAAATGGCCTTAATGGATGCAAGGTTTTCCGGTGTGTCCCAAGAAAGTTTTGGTTCTAACACCAACGAATCAGTTGCTTCAGCCGGGGAATAAAGCTTCCATCCTTTATCAATCGTAATGACGAGAAGAACTTCTCCAGTCCCCTCTTGAAAGGAATTGGCTACAAAAGTGGTTTTAAGGGGAAGGGATCCGTAAGCTTTTTCTTCCCTCGCAATCACAGACAGAAGGACAAAAGAAAACAACAAAAACATTTTTTTAAACATCGGAATCACGCTTGCTCTTTAAAAAGCACAAAAACTATTTCTTAGTGTATCACGGGTAAAAATGAGGTAAAGAAAAAAGGGATTTTAAAGGAAAAGGTAAAATGGTTTCTGACGTGCAAGGCTACCTGACAGGACAACTTTTGGTGGCCATGCCTCACATGCAAGATGCGCGTTTTTACAAAAGCTTGGTCTTTGTTTGTGGTCACGATGAAAATGGCGCTATGGGGTTGATCATCAATCAGAATGTTGACAATTTGAATACCCAGGATCTTTTTACTCAAATGGGAATCCCCGCTAATAGCTCCCCCAACTTCCCAGTGTTTGTAGGTGGACCGGTGGAAGGAAGTCGCGGGTTTGTGCTTCATACGTCCGACTATAGAGCCCCCAGCACATTGGTTGTGAAGAATACCTTTGGGCTTACTTCCACCGTCGATATTTTATCCGTGATCTCCCAAGGGAATGGGCCTCGCCAAATGATCCTTGCTTTAGGATATGCAGGATGGGGACCGGGCCAATTGGATTCTGAGATTCAATCAAACTCTTGGCTGCATATCGATGCGGATGAGGAGTTGGTTTTTCAAGTGCCTCCCTCCCAAAAATGGCATAAGGCGATTGAACGTTTAGGGGTTCAGGAGGTCATGCTTTCAGAAAGCGTGGGACACGCTTAACCCCCCACCCCTTTTCATTTTCGTTGATCACTGCTAAAAGAATATCTAGATTTATCAATAATATACGTATAAATTGCCCTAAAAGTATATAAAATTAGGGGGCAAAATGAAAAAAAATATCAGAGTTTTTTTAAGTGGCGTGATGCTTTTGGGGGCTGACGCCTTTGCAGCAAAAGATTGGAAGATGTCTCCTTATGTGGGCATTAAAGGCGGTGTTGTGGATCATCCTGCTTCCTATAAAAAATTATCCATTACAGATGGACAGTTTCCAGGAGGGACCCTTATCGAATTAGGAGGAAAATCGCTTCAGCCTCTCGGTCACTTGGTCTTTGGATGTCAATGGAAATCCAAACATTATTTTGCCCTTGATTGTACTGTGGGCAGTCAAGGGGGGGCCATTCAGTTTGAGAAAATAGATGGCGCTCCTAATAATGGACTGAGGCGCTTTAAAACGTCTTTAAAACATCCTTTTGATGCTGGGGGCACGCTGCGTATGGGGTATACGTTGGGGAATAGTGTTTTTTTTGTGGGGGCTGGTTTGGTCTATGGACGATGGAATCTGCATCTTACTAATGACAATGTGGGGAATCTTTTTGGCTTGGACTCTAACACCTCAACTCGTTTTGGAAAAGCGGCCTTGTTTTTTAAGCCCGGTCTTGGAATGATTGTACCATTAGATAAATGCTGGAATATTGTTTTAGAGTATAACTTTTTGTGCGGTCCGAGTATCAGTAAAATCCTGACTTCTGCAGATTCGATAAGCTCTTGGAAGCATTCAACAAAGATACGTCAACAATCGATTCAGCTGGGGATTAACTATCACTTCAAAACGCCTGGTTAAGGGCATTAAAAAAAAGCTTCTTTAGGGAATGGGGAGTTGTTTTTTGGGGGAAGTCACCCTATAGTCTCAGAAATGTTCGGAGCGTAGCGCAGTCTGGTAGCGCACCACGCTGGGGGTGTGGGGGTCGTGGGTTCGAATCCCGCCGCTCCGACCACGTTTTTGTGTCGGTAAGGTGTGAATAGAACCGTGATAAATCCTTTTCAAAGAAGGACAAGGCTTCTTCTAACATTTTTTGTTGTGATCCTTGGGGGATGTGCCAGGAAGTCAGAGGTACCGCTTGTGGGACTTCAAAGCTTGTCAAAAGCCCCTATCTCTTTAAATGTGGCCTCGATAGAGGTGGTGAACGACTATACTCCTTCTGGTGATGACTTTTGCGTTGATACGTTGATGAGTCCTTCGCCTTCTGAGATCGTCCAACAGTGGGCTTCGGATCGTTTTCAATTGACGGGCACCAAAGGGCGGGCTGTTCTTGTAATTCAAGAGGCTTCCTTGAAAGAGGATCCTGTGCCCCTTGATCCTGGAAACTTTTTCAGTAGTCCCTTGATTCGTTATCGGGGAAATCTTTTAATCAAACTGAAACTTTTTTCTTCTGAAGGAAACCGCCTTGGGACTGTGGAAGCCAGTGCTTCTGCTTCTCGGAGTGCGTCAGAGAGCCTAACTGTTCGGGAACGGGAAAAGTTATGGATTTGTCTTGTGGAAACCCTTCTTAACCAGTTAGACCCTGTTTTAGAATTAAAAATTCAAGAACATCTGTCAAATTGTCAAGGATAGCACCTTTAAAAAAACGTCTTTTTTGAATGGATAAGAGATTTTTTTGATGTCGATTGGCTTAATCGCAGGGGGAGGGGCCCTACCTTTTTTTTTATTAGAAGCGCTCCATTGTGAAAAAAAGCCTGTATGTGTAGTGGCATTGCAAGGGGTCACGTCGCCTGAGCTTGTAGAGGGTGTTCCCCATCTTTGGATTTCTTTGGGTGAGATCATCAAAGTTTTAGATTTTTTCAAAGCACAAGGGGTTTTTGAAATCGTGATGGCGGGAAAGGTTCCAAGACCTTCCCTCAACAGTCTGAAAGTGGACTGGAAAGGCGCATTGTGGGCCGCCCAATTTAGTACCCGTTGGTCTTCTGGGGATGACGCTTTATTACGTTTTTTAGGGGAAAAATTGGAATCAGAAGGATTTCAGGTGATTGCCCCTCAGGATATCTTACGTACTCTCTTAGGAAAGGAGGGTCCTATGACGTCGGTGACGCCTTGCACTAAGGGCTTTCAAGAAATTCATCGGGGGCTTCATGCGTTACATGTTTTGTCCTCTCTAGATATGGGGCAGGCGATTGTGGTGCAACAGGGTTTGTTCTTGGGGGTTGAGGGAGTCGAAGGAACGAATGGTTTAGTGGAACGATGCGCGCCCTTTCAAAAAGAAGGGCCGGCCGCTATTTTAGTGAAGGGTGCTAAGGCACAACAGGATGTTCGTTTTGATTTGCCGGCGTTAGGTACAGAAACTGTTAAAGCGGTGATTCAGGCGGGCTTTCAAGGAATTGCTTTTGAAGTCTCTCGCACCTTGATTTTGTATCCTGAGGAAATGAAGAAAATAGCCGAAGAAGCAGGTATTTTTTTGATAGGCGTGAAGGGCCAATGTCCAATAACATTTTCTTTTTAAGTGCCAGAAATTAAAAAAAAAGCTGATTCTGGAGGCTTTTAGGGGATTACTTTTGAACTCGCTTGACACTTATGAACTTGGAGAACATTTTGAGACGTTTATCTTTTAGGAATGAATTATGACGCGACCTCATCTGAAAATGGGTTTTTGGGCTGTTTTGTCTTTTGTAATTAGCAGTCAGGTGGGATCAGGCATTTTTCTTTTTCCTGCCAAAATGGCATCTTTGGGAGGCGTTGGCCTTTTTGCTTGGCTTTTGACTGGGCTGGGTGCTTTATTATTGGCGTTTATTTTTTCCCGTCTATGTGAGTTGTATCCCGAAACAGGCGGACCTCATGCTTATGTCGCCCATGTATTTGGGCCGAGGGCTGGATTTTACGTGGCTTGGACCTATTGGATTTTGGCTTGGTTAGGAATTGTTCCGACCTTAAATATTTTGGCGGGGGCTTTTTTCTTAGCCCTTGGGGCGGATGCTGGGCCTTTTTCCTTCTTTTTGGTGGAGGCATTTGTGCTTTTAGGAGTGACACTTTTAAACTTGCGGGGTGTCCAGGCTTCCGGACGTTGGGAAGTTTTTATGACCCTTTTAAAGATGGTTCCGTTAATTCTTTTTCCCATTTTTGGCTTCTTTTTTTTAAAGCCCCATCATTTTGTTCCCACAACAGAGCTTCCTTGGCATGAAATTTTGAGTAAGGCCACCTTGATTACTTTTTGGGGATTTTTAGGGGTAGAGTCAGCTACAGCGCCAGCTGGAAGCGTTGAGAACCCGCGAAAAACAATTCCTCGTGCCCTCATTGCGGGTACTCTTTTGGTAGTTTTGCTTTACACATTGAATACAACGGCCGTGATGGGACTTGTCCCCCCTGACGTACTTCAGCAAGCCTCTTGTCCCCATGGGATCGCCTTAAATGTGCTTTTAGGACCTCAAGGATCCCGCTGGATTTCTCTTTTGATTGTGATTGTATGCTTGGGGGCTTTGAATGCTTGGCTTTTGATTTGTAGTCAGGTAGCCAAAGGGGCAGCAGAAGATGGCTTTTTCCCAAAGTTCTTTCAAAGGCAAAATCGTTTTGAAGCACCCTTTTGGGGGCTTTTTGTCTCTAGCGGATTGTGTTGTTTGGTGTTGTTAGGGCTTTTGAATCATTCCTTGGCAGATCAAATTAGTTTTGTGGTGGATGTGTCTGTTGCCGCCTACTTGGGAATTTATCTTTTGTGTGTGGCCGTTTTTCTAAAAAAACTTTATGAGGGAAAATTTAAGTCTTGGGGACGGGCTTCTTGGATGGTGTGAATTGGAGCTTTTGTCTTTTGCTTTTGGCCTCTTTGGGGTGCCAGTTTGGAAGTGATTCTTTGGGCTTTTTTTATTCCTCTTGTTGGGATTCCCTTTGAAAAACTGTTTCGACGGAAAATTCCTTCTAGAAAAAATCACAGTTAACAGGTTAGGGGATGTCAAATGCGTATTGCTGTTTTAGGAGCGACGGGAAGTGTTGGTCGTGGGATTCTCCAGTTATTAGACGAGCGTCTTTTTCCC
>CAZGKG010000015.1:0-16740 GCA_964525615.1 uncultured Rickettsiales bacterium
GCTTTTTTCTTAGGCTGAGATTTGTGGGGACGCGTGGGTTGTTGAGGCGCAGGAATAACACCGGCACGGGCTAGAAACAAAGAAACCCTTTCCGTTGGCTGCACACCCACAGAAAGCCAGTAACGGGCCCTCTCCTCAGAAAGAGAAAATTTTTCCTCCTTATCGGATTTTGCAAGGGGGTTGTAAAAACCAATACGCTCCACAAAACGGCCATCCCTGGGAGCTTCGGCTTCCGCCACAACAATTCTGTAAAAGGGACGATTTCGTGTACCACCACGGGCCAAACGCATTTTCAAAGCCATTTCGACTGGTTATCCTTTTCAAGCATTACAAAAAAACCTTTTCTCTTTATACCGGATCTTTTCTGAAAGCCCAAGAGGTAAAATACATCTTATGGAATCAATATCCCTTCCTCAGAGGTTTTTTAGGAGAGATTTTGACTTTTTTTGAGAGGTCCCCTAATTTTTCCCTAAACTGTCTGATATCCTTTGATGAAAATTGATCAAGAAGAAAGTTTAAGCGTGGTCTCTTTATATCCCCAATTCCATTTTCATCTCACCCACAAAAGTTCTCGGAGTCGTGCCAGAACTGGCTCTTTAATGACCCCCCATGGCTCCATTGAGACACCAGCTTTTATCTTCTGTGCAACAAAAGCCACCTTAAAAGGGCTGACCATGGATCAAGTAAGAGCAACAGGCGCCTCAATTATTTTATCAAACACGTATCATTTAATGTTACAACCGGGCCCCGATGTGGTGGACCGCTTAGGGGGACTTCATTCCTTTATGGATTGGAAAGGACCTCTTCTGACCGATTCGGGCGGATTCCAAATCTTTAGTTTAGGATATGGATCCGTCGCTGATGAAATCAAAGGAAGAAAAACGGTCCAAAGGCCACCTCACGTCAAAGGTCTCACAGAAGAAGGGGCTCTTTTTAAATCTTATCTAAATGGAAACATACACCTGTTGACACCTGAAAAGTCGATTGAGGTACAACAAAAACTTGGGGCAGATCTGATTGTAGTTTTGGATGAGTGTACCCCCTTCCATGTAGATAAAACCTATACAACAGAATCAATGCGCCGCAGTCACCGATGGGCTGAGCGTTGTTTTGATTTCTTTCAAAAACACTCCGAGGAAAAACAAGCCCTTTATGGTATTGTGCAAGGAGGGGTTTACCCAGAGCTCCGGCAAGAAAGTGCTTCCTTTGTGGCCTCAAAAAATTTTTTTGGCCAAGCAATTGGGGGCTCTTTAGGCTCTTCCAAAGATCAAATGACAGAAGTCGTAGAAGCCACAATGCCTTTTCTGAATCCCCATCGCCCCACCCACCTTTTGGGGATTGGAGGACTTAGAGATATTATCAAGGGTGTGACTCAAGGCATTGACACCTTTGACTGTGTTCACCCAACACGTTTAGCCCGTCACGGGGGGGCCCTTGTCATCCCTGAGAAGGAAGGACGAGAAAACTTAAATCTTTTAAATTCCCGTTTTCGAGAGGATCCTCAACCAATTGATAAAACTTGCCCTTGCAACACTTGCTCTTCTTATAGCCGTGCGTATCTTCATCATCTTTTTAAAGCAAAAGAAATGTTGGGTCCGGTGGCCTTAACAATTCACAATATGACTTTTATGAATCGCTTCCTTCAAAAAATTCGAGACGATATTAAACAGGGGATTTTGTAACCATCTCTAAAACTCCATCATAAAAATGTAACTGCAAAGAGTCTTCGGGAGAAACCCCTTGAACGGAGGTAATGAGGATATCTCCAGAGGTCGCCATACAAAAACCTCGTTCAAGTGTTTTCCGATAAGAAAGATTCTGTAAAAGTTGATTGAGTTGCTGAAGACGCTTTCCTTGTTGATCTTGATATATGAACCATGCTCGTTCCAGATTTTGAGCAGCAGTCTCTAGACAAAAGGTCCCTCTTTGCAAAAGCCATTCAGGGGTTTTCAAAGAGGCCACCAAAAAGGCAATCCGTTGTAAAAGATTTTTTAAAAAAGGATCCGGGGCTTTTTGAAGGCGCAACGCCACATCATCAAAGCGCTGATCATTCATATAAATTAAGGTTTGGAATTGAGGAAGACGTCCTTGCAAGGTGAAAAGGTGCAACTGCACATGCTCGAGAAGACGCCCGATATGCCCCTTAAGACGTGCCTCTTGAATTCCCAGCTGATCTAAAAGAGCCTGTCTTACGGGCACAACCATTTCTGCAGCGGCACTCGGAGTAGGAGCCCTCACATCGGCTGCATAGTCAATTAAGGTCGTATCCGTTTCGTGCCCAATGGCAGAAATCACTGGAATTTCACTGGCGGCAACAGCGCGCACGATATTTTCTTCATTAAAAGTGGCAAGATCTTCAGCGCTTCCTCCCCCACGGGCCACAATCAGCACATCTGGCCTCAGAAGCGGAGATAGTTGATTCATCCCCACAATGGCCCCCGTCACCTCTTCTGAGGCACCCTCTCCTTGAACATTAACAGGCCAAAGATAAACGGAAGATGGCAAACGATCTTGAAGACGATGTAAAATATCTTGAAGAACGGCCCCCGTGGGGGAAGTAATCAAACCAATTAAACGAGGAAGAAAAGGCAGGGGCTTCTTGCGGTCACTATCAAATAAGCCTTCCTTCTTAAGCTTTTGTTTTCGTTGCTCAAAAAGTTTTAAAAGCGCCCCCTCCCCCGTTAAGGAAACGTGTTCAATGACAAGTTGGTATTTTGACCTTAAGGGATAAGTGGTCAGGCGGCCACGACACAGAACCTCAGCCCCTTCTTCCAAAAGCTTTTCAAAACGCATTGCCTGAGGACGCCAACACACAGAATCAATAATGGCACCTTCATCCTTAAGGCAAAAGTATAAATGACCCGAGGTATGCCTCTTGGCACTTGAAACCTCTCCTTGAATGGTAATCTCTGAAAAACCAATCTCAACAGCACGCTTGAGTGCTTGAGACAAAGAACTCACAGAGAAAATTTCAGGGGAAAAAGTCATTCCATCACAGGACTTGAAACGGGAGGGGATTTTTTTTCTTTGACGACTCTAAGACGATAACTAAAGGAAACCGTCTGATTCACAGGCACCGTCAAGGGCCACAAAATTTTTCCTTCACTGACTTGGTATTTTGAAGAAGAACTTCTCATTAAGGTCGTATCCGCAGGCAGTTCAAGAACAGCCGTAACAGTCAGAGGTTTATCATTTTTATTTGTAATCGTGAGCCGAAAAGAATTTTCTGTAATAAAAGCCCCCAGCTGCTTAAAGGAAGTCTGCTGAATAAAAGCTTCCACTACTTTACAAACATCAACAGGAAAATAAATAGAATCACCAATGTTTGTATGTTTGAGATCCACAAAACCAACATATCGGGTTCTTCTGGGCGTCTGGCCATAAATTTTTACCTGGCCGGGCGGTAAAGGAAAACCAAGACTGTTTTTTTGAAGATTCTGAATCGCAAACCAAACCTGAGTATTCAAAGGAATACGTTTAGAGTTTTCTTCGTAAATGATGTGATTAGGAAGCTGGATCCGATATTCTTTTTGCGCATTAATCTTGTACGCAGAAGATAGAAAGACTTTTTTCTGAGCCCCATTGTAAAGAGAGGGACTTCCTGAAAGGGGGTAGATATGGGGGCGTTTTTCAGAAAAATTCTTATCTACAGGAAGTTTTTGCATAGAAGCAAGTTGGATATTCGCATGTTTAAAGTGAGTCCCACTTGCATTTTGAATTGTGACCCACCCAATCAGCGCTGCTTCATTTCGAGAAAAATCAATTTCTACCGTATAGTTTGTTTTCCATGAAAGACCTTTCGTCAGATAGGTCACCTGAAGACGGGAATTTTGCGTCCGAGGACTCCTTACATTCATCCGTAAAAAGGGATGAAGAGACAAACTCATGGGAATTTTTTGGAAAGCCACATGCTCAAAAGGGATCAGTTCAATCTGATCATTGAGCTGAACAAGAGCTTTATTTTTTTCGATCCCCAAAAGAGAGCCAGAGCTTTTCACCCATTCTTTTCGAGAGTTTCTCTTGAAAACATAAATCAATTCCCCAAGGGATTTTTCTAAAAGCGTATGAAAAGTTAAAAGATCCGAGTGAAAACTAAATTCTGTAAAAATAAGAGATTGATCATCAATTGCACTGAACAAGACGGAATCTTCCAACAATTGAGAAGGCACATCTTCTAAAACAACTCTGTTCTTGCCCTCTGAAAGAGAAACATCCCGATACTCTTTGACCATACATAAATCTTCAGGATAAATTGTTAAGGTTTGCTCTTGGGGAGATGAAGAAAATATCTGATCCACCAAACGGGAAGGAGCAGTCGTTTTAGGAGAAGGACTTCCAGCCACACCATCAAAAAACGCCCAAAGACTTAAAAATATTAAAAGGACCAAAGGTTTCATTGTAAGGCCTCATCTTTCTCCTCTAAAAATAGATCTTTTAAGGAGGGTTTCGTTTTAGGAGCTACCCGAAGGAGAGAAGGAAGGGAAACCGCTTCTTCTAAGGAGGCTCCAGCTTGGGTTAAGCGGCCCAATTCTTGAGCATGGGGGGCCACTTTTTCCTCTAAGTGAGAAACGGTCGCATTGTAATGAGAAACCGCAAGCCCCATATGTTGGCCTACTTTAGAAAACAGGCTCATGAGACCATTCAAACGTCTATAAAGATCACGCCCTAAGGTACTAATTTTTTCAGCATTTTCCGTTAAAGAGTAATTATGCCACCCCAGTGCAATGGTTTTTAAAAGAGCCAAAAGCGTCATGGGCGTTGCGATCAAAACACGCGATTCCGCACCATAATCTAAAATTTCTCGGTCCTCCTCAAGAGCCGCTGTTAGCAAGTTTTCTGAAGGTAAAAAGAGTAAGACAAACTCTGGAGAGTTCTTCAGCTGAGACCAATAAGCCTTTTGACTCAAGGTTTTGATGTGATGACGCATTTGCTGAGCATGATCCTTTAAATATTTTTTTTGAAGCAAATTATCAGTTGCTTCTAATCCTTCCATATAACTAAATAAAGGGACTTTTGCATCAATTACAATATTTTTTCCTCCTGGAAGATGCACCACAAGATCCGGCCTAAAGGAACGGTTCTCTTCTTTGTTTTTAAGATTTTTTTGCTCCTCAAACTCACAGTGAGGGATCATTCCAGCCAACTCCACCAAACGTTTCAATTGAATCTCGCCCCAGCGGCCTCGAATATGAGGCGTTCCCAAAGCCCGAACTAACTGGTGAGTTTGTTGATACAAATCCTTATGGTTTTGAGAAAGACCCTGAATCTGTTGCATCAAAGATTCATAAGCCCCAACCCGTACTTTCTCAAGCACTTGAATCTTTTCATCCATGACGCCTAAAGCTTGTGCCAAGGGCGTCATAAGATAATTCAATTTTTCATGCTGCTGCCCAAACTCTCCTCGTGCCATTAAATGAAACTGATCCAAAAGTCCTTGGGCTTGAGAGAGAAAGGTTTGATTCGATTGCTGTAAAACGTCCGTACATAACCCCTTAATTTGGGTTTCTAACATCTCATGAGTTTGATTTAAAAAATCAAACTTTTCGTTGTAATGATTCTTTGTATGGGACAGCTCAAGCTCGGCTTTTTCTTGAGCAAAGCGGGCTCTTTGTACCTCTTGTGCTTGAGCATAGTTTTCTTGAAGGAGTTGCCGCAGGCGCCTCTTTAAAAGCAATGCCCAAAAGGTCACCACCAATAAAAGCACTCCAGCACAAAATTCAAGCGTCACGATCATTAACGCGACCCCTTTTAGACACAGGATTCGTATTGTAGGGAGTTTTTCCTGAAAACACCATGGTGTTTTTTTAACGCTCTTAAACCACAGAAATTTTTAAAAGGTCAGCTAAAGAGGCCTTAATCTTTGATACAATAGAGGCAACAGATAAATTAAAATGCTCAAATAAAACATCCCCAGGAGCCGACGCCCCAAAGGTGGAAACGCCAAAAATAAGTCCCTTTTCACCCACATACCTTTCCCAACCAAAAGGAGAAGCAGCTTCGATCGCAACTCTTAAAATCTCTGTCCCTTGAGAAAGCAGAGAGGCTTTATAATCTTGAGACTGCCTCTCAAAAAGGCACCAGTCAGGCATCGACACCACGCGACATCCGATTCCCTCCTTCTCCAGGTGAAGACATACCTGCTGGGCCAACCCCACTTCAGAGCCCGTCGCCAAAAGGGTTACTTGATGAGAAGCAACCGCCTCTTGAAAAATATAGGCCCCTTTTTCAGAAAGATTTGAATGAGAAGGGTTTTTATCATGCCTTACGGAAGAAACCGGCTGGCGAGAAAGAGCCAAAACAGAAGGCGTTTTAGGAGACTGAAGAGCCAACGCCCAACATTCCGCTACTTCTACACCACAAGAAGGACGAAAAACATGCAAATTAGGAATCGCTCTAAGACTTGCTAACTGTTCAATTGGCTGGTGGGTGGGGCCATCTTCTCCTAATCCAATGGAATCATGGGTCATAACAAAAATGGCCGGCAACTCCATCAAAGCCGCCAAACGAATTGCAGGACGCATATAATCAGAAAAGGCAAGAAAGGTACCCCCATAAGGCACAACACCTCCATGAAGCAAAAGCCCGTTCATGATAGCGGCCATCCCGTGTTCACGAATTCCATAATGAACATAATCTCCCGAAAAATCAGAAGGTGTCAGGGGGCGCATTCCAATGCCAAGCGTATTATTAGAAGGCGTCAGATCAGCAGATCCCCCCAAGAAACCCGGAATGAGAGACGCCAAAACACCCAAAACCTTCTCTGACCACTGCCGTGTAGCCAGCTTTTTATCTTCCTTCAAAAAAGGAGTGATCTTCTCCCAAAAGGCACGAATCCACCCTGAAGGGAAACGCCGATGCATTAAATGATCCCACTGCACCTTAAGCTCAGAATCCAACCCATCAAGATGCTTTTTCCATTCCTCAAATAGGAAATGTCCCTCTTGACCCACTGTCCGCCATGCCGCCAAAGCTTTTTGTGGAACCTCAAAAGAATTTTGACAACCTTCTCCAAGAACGTCACGTGCAAGTTTTACCTCTAAAGGCCCCAAAGGAGAGCCATGAATTCCTGAAGTGCCCGCTTTATTGGGTGATCCTTTGCCAATCAAAGTTCGACAAGCAATCAAAGAGGGACGTTTCTCCTCAGCACGCGCCGCATTAAGAGCGTCAAATATTTTATTAATATCATGACCATCAATTGTTTGCACATGCCATCCACATGCCTCAAAACGTTTTAAATGATCTTCGGAAGTCGAAAGAGTTGCAGGACCATCAATCGTAATGCCGTTATCATCAAACAAGACAATCAAACGCTCCAGAGGGAAATGGCCAGCAAAAGAGATAACCTCTTGAGAAAGCCCCTCCATCAAACATCCGTCTCCCACAAAAACATAAGTCCAGTGCCCCGCAAGAGAATCGCCAAAACGATGCCTCAAAATCTTTTCCGCAAGAGCCATCCCAACAGCATTGCCAAGTCCTTGAGCCAAGGGTCCTGTTGTGGCGTCAACGCCTGGAGTCACACCCCATTCGGGATGGCCAGGTGTGAGGCTATGGAGGGTACGAAACCCCTTCAGAGCCTCAAGGGTCATCCCAGGAAATCCCGTCACAAAAAGCAAACTATAAAGAAGCGCCGAGCCATGACCGCCCGAAAGAACAAAACGATCCCTCCCAGGCCACAAAGGATTCTCCGGATCAAAACGCAAAAAATGTGACCACAAAACAGTCGCTACATCTGCCATCCCTAAGGGCATCCCAGGATGACCAGAGGAGGCCTTTTCCACCATATCAATGGACAAAAGCCTCAAGGCGTTCGCCATACTTTCAAGAGGAAGAGATGGAAAGGAGTGGTTTTTCACGAAGAGTCTCCTTAATAAAAACTAGGACCTCTTCAGAAGAAGCCCCCGGGCGCACAAAACAGCTAAACCTGTCTTCAAAGGGTTCCATAAAATAAAGGGAGCAAGACCAGTAGCAAACGCCTGAGACCACCCTACAAAACAACTTAACCTTGAAACCCCTAACCCAAAAAGAATGGCCTGTCCTGCGCATGCAATGAAGATCAAGGTTTTAAAAGTTTTTGTCTTTATTTTTTCACAAAGCCAAGCCATCGCAACAGCGGCCACCCATAACCCTAAAAGATATCCCCCTGTAGGGCCTAAAAGTAATTGAACGCCTCCTAAGTAATTCGCAAAAACAGGAAACCCCAAAGCACCCAAAAAAAGCCATCCTAGAAAAGAAAAAAAAGCCTCTGATGGTCTGTAGGTCAAGCCAATCAAAAGCATACTGAATGTCTGAAACGTCATAGGAACCGGCTGTAAGGGAATTGCAACTTGAGAGGTTGCGAAAAGGCCAACAACTCCAATAAAAACTTTCATAAGAGAGAAGCTGGAAAAGACAGCTGTTTCCTGAGGGACCTGGTGATGTCTCATAAAAAGTCCTTTTTTATATCACTTGGTGGTGTAGGAATACATGAAAATTATTTCTTCTACAACGTCGTTTTCAAAAGTCGCCTTGCAAACAATCAAATCCATAAAAAAATCTAAAAAAGATTTTTTATCTTTTCGTAAAAACAAAAAACAAGAAGGCGTCTTCAAAAAAGATCAAACAGGGAACGCCTTGTGTACTGCTAAAAAATAATAATTTATGCCAAAAACCTTGACCTTTAGGGACATCCGGTGGATCATGGATCTTTCCAAAAATGAGGAGCGTGCATGGGCCGGATGTCAACCCAGTTTGTTTGTCAAGGGTGTGGTGGCGTTACCCTTAAATGGACAGGGAAATGTGAGCATTGCGGTCAATGGAATACTCTTGTAGAAGAAGTTGTTCAATCCAAAAGTGGCAAAGAAAAAGCCTCCCAAAACGGGCTTACATTAGTCCCCCTTGAAAATCCTTTAGGAAAAACGGTGGCACGCATGCCGTCAACCTTTTCAGAATTTGACCGTGTTACGGGGGGAGGACTTGTGCCTGGAGCTGTTATCCTTTTGGGCGGAGATCCCGGCATCGGGAAATCAACCCTTTTGCTTCAAATTATGGCAAGTTTAAATTCTGTTTACACGGTTGCTTATGTCTCAGGCGAAGAAGGCCTCGATCAAATTCGCATGCGGGCAGAAAGACTGGGAATTTCTCCGGGGCACATCAAGTTGGCGTCAAGCAATCGGATTGCGGATATTATGGGGACTTTGGGTCGAAAAGAGACGGTTTCCGTTTTAGTAGTTGATTCCATTCAAACCATGAGCGTTGATGACGTAGAAGCCGCCGCTGGAACTGTCAGTCAAATCCGCGCCACTTCTCAAGCGTTGATTACGCTGGCAAAAAATTATGGAATCACCATTATTCTTGTGGGCCACGTGACCAAAGAAGGAATGCTAGCAGGACCAAGAATTTTAGAGCACATGGTGGACACTGTATTATACTTTGAAGGGGAAAGAGGACACCCCTTTCGTCTCTTGCGCGCCGTAAAAAACCGTTTTGGCGCTACCGATGAAATCGGCGTCTTTGATATGACGGAAGGGGGACTGGTGGAAGTCACGAATCCTTCAGAACTTTTTCTAAGCAACCGTCAAGAAGAAGTAACAGGATCTTGCGTTTTTGCTGGCATTGAAGGAACACGCCCCCTCTTGGTGGAAATTCAAGCTCTTATTTCACCCTCCTTTTTACCCAGCCCACGACGCGCTGTTGTCGGATGGGACCCCCAGAGGCTTTCGATGGTATTAGCCGTTTTGGAAGCCCGTTGTGGTTTGAATTTTAGCGGGAAAGACGTTTACTTAAGTGTTTTGGGAGGATTGAAAGTTTCAGAACCCGCTGCAGATTTAGCCGTAGCCGCAGCCTTGCTCTCTTGCATGAAAAACAGACCCATCCCTCAAGATTTAATTGTCTTTGGTGAGATCAGCCTTTCAGGAGAAGTGCGTCCCGTCAATCAAAGAGAAGCGCGCCTCAAGGAGGCAGCAAAATTGGGGTTTCAAAAAGCCCTTGCTCCTCCTAAAAAAACCTCATCCAAGCCGTCTTCCCATAAGGAGGGTTCTCTTGATCTTATCCCTTTGACCCATGTCCATCAATTGGTTCAATGGTTTGAAAATGCCACTCAAAAAGTGGCTAAAAAAGCATCCTCTATGAAAAATTCTTTTACTTAAAAACATTTTTCGTGTAGTAAAAAGACATGAGTCAAGCCATCGTTTCTCTAGAAAAAATTGGGTTACGCTACGCGAGTCAATCCTTTCTTTTTAAGTCACTGGATCTTCAATTGGATTCGGGAGGATTTTACTATTTAACGGGGCCAAGTGGTTCTGGTAAAACCACTTTGTTAAGAATGCTTTACATGGGCCTGCCCCCATCTGAAGGACAATTGCACCTCTTTGGCATGAATGCAAAAAATCTTCTAGCCTTTCAAAAGGCCCGTTTGCGCCAAGAAATGGGAATTGTTTTTCAAGATTTTAAATTGCTGAATCATTTGACCATTCTAGAAAATGTCGCTTTAGCGCTACGCATTCGGGGGCTTGAAGGACCGAAAAGTGGTGCACAAGCGCATGAACTTTTAAGATGGTTAGGAATTGAGGAAACAGATCGATTGCCATCGACCCTTTCCGGGGGAGAGCAACAACGCGTGGCTATCGCCCGTGCCGTTATTACACGTCCAAAATTCCTTATTGCCGATGAACCCACAGGCAGCGTTGATGACGAAACCGCTTTAAAAATTTTTTACCTATTCCAAGAACTTTATAAAATCGGCACGACTGTCTTAGTGGCTACCCACAGTCACGATCTTATGACGGCGTTTCCATACCCTGCCTTCAGGATTGAGGAAGGCAAAGTAATTGTAGAAACTCCCTCTCGCAGCCCTTTTACCCGTTCCGCTTCTTTTTCCTTTCCAGAGGTGGCCTAATCCATGAATCTTTTTTCTCCTCTTCAAAAAATTGTCAAACCTTCTTTTGCAAGGCGGGTAGATCTTCCCTTGACTCAAGATGCTTCTGCACGATTTATTCCTTGGATTATGGGAATAATGCTGTACTTTTCCCTTTTATTAGGTGTTTCAACCACCCTGTTTTTTCAAGAAAACCGTTCTCAAGCGATGGGGAATATCCCACACCTCACATTGGAAATTCCTGCGCCTAAAAAAGAACGACACAATCTTGAAAAAACTCTTCAAGAAACGCTCATCCTTTTTCCTGAAATTCTTAAATGGCGCATGATCCCTCTTGAGGAAATTCGCCATACCTTTAGAAACTTTTTTCACGAGGAGATGGCATCCCTTGACCTTGATACGGAACCTCTTTTTGTGGATCTTTGGGTCAAAAAAGGTTTCGCCCCGAAAATAGCAACAGAGATCAACCAAAAATTATCCTCCATCGCGCCAAACATGGAATTTTTTCTGCACCAACAATGGACGCGCCCTCTTTTTAACAAAATTGACTTATTGTATTGGGGAGGTCTTTTGGGAATCATCCTGTTGTTTTCAGGATTATTAGCCGTTGTAGCCTTTTCTGTCCGAACAGGAATCAGTATTCACAGCCCCATTTTAAAGATTTTAGATCTAATAGGAGCTTCAGAATCTTATATTATCCACCAGTTTCAACGACAAAATAGAGTCATTTTTTTTAAAAGTCTGGCCATTATGGCACTGTTTTTCAGTTTAACCCTTTTGGGCGTTCAGACTTTTTTCGACTTTTTTTTAACAAAAAATCTGGCAGATGCCCACAATTTTTTTTGGTTAGCTGGAGAAATAATAGGAGCCATTCTCTTGTGTGGACTGTTTATTTCCTTCATCACAAGACAAGTGGTAAAAAGCGCTTTAAAAAGGATTGTATTCTTGGATGCCTAAGCTCTCTCGCTTACATTCAGGATTTTTTTCTTTCACCTTATATTTCACAGAATTAACAATCGCATTTTGCTTTTGGGGATGGATAACGGGGTTTTTGTTACTTAATTCTACTCTTGATAAAAATATTCCTTTCCTCCCTTTAAAAGCTGTTGATGCCATTGTCGTATTTACGGGAAGTGAGGGACGAGTTCAAACGGGGATTGCTCTTTTAAAAAGAGGGATAGCCAAACATCTTTTTATTTCAGGGGTTCAATCAAAAAGTTTTAAAATCCCCTCCCCCGAGGATAAAAAATTATCTATTACTCTTGGTTATGCCGCCGATAATACCTTTGAAAATGTAGATGAAACAGTAGAATGGTTAAAAAAAAAGGATTTTTTATCCGTTTGTTTGGTCACATCTGATTTTCATATGCCCAGAAGCCTTTTTTTATTACGGCTGAAGATGCCCAATGGCATCTTTTACCCATACCCTCTTACAACGCCAAATCCTAAACGTTTTTTTTATACCCTAAGGGAATATCATAAACTCCTTGCCTGTTTGATATTTCAAAACCTGGGACATCAAACATGAAGCATCTCTTTTGTTTTTTTAGGTCAATTACTTTTGAAATATTTTTTTACACTAATAATTTTTTATGCGCTTTTTCTGGGATGTTTTTGCTTTTCCTTCCAAGACGCTACATTGTAAGAGTCTCTGTTTTATGGTCAAAAAACGCTCTTTGGCTGATGAAAACCCTCTTAGGATTAACCTATACTTTTGATGGAAAAAAAAATCTTCTTGAAGGCTCTTTTATCATTGCATCAAAACACCAATCCGCTTGGGAAACAGTCGCCTTTTGCTCTTTTTTTAAAGACCCAATTTTTCTTTTAAAAAAAAGTTTACTCCATATTCCATTTTTTGGGTGGGGATTGAAGAAAATTGGGGTCCTTCCTGTGGAACGCGGGAAGAAAAAAGGATGGTCTCATCTTCTTGTACAGGCACAAAAAATGACCGCTTCGGGCCGTCCTCTGATCATTTTTCCTGAAGGAACACGCACCCTTCCAGAACAAAAGGTTAAATACAAACGAGGAGTGTGGCTTTTATATCAAAGGTTAAATCTCCCCATCGTACCCATCGCGTTAAATTCAGGTTCTTTTTGGAAGCGTCGGGCTTGGATTAAAAAACCTGGGAGGATTTCTGTCGTATGTGGAAAACCACTTCCCCCGGGTTTAAAGGACGAAGGTCAATTTTTTGCATGGCTTGAAAAAAATCTTGAGCTTCCCACTCAAAAACTTTTTAAGGACCAACAGTGAAAAGAAAATGGTCAGCTTTTATACCCTGGATTTTTTTAGGAAGCATCGCTTTTTATTCTCTGATGTGGTACGGAAGTTCTCTCTCATTGAAAAATGAAATAAACGATGTGGGAGAGCAGCTAAAGACCAAAGGCTTTTCGTTTAAAGCCACTTCTTCCTATCTTGGGGGATACCCCTTAAAGTTTCGCCATTTTTTTCATAATGTTCGCCTGCGATGGAAAGACGAGGTTCTAATATCGATTCCTTCCCTCTCAATCGAATCGGATATCCTTTTTCCTTTCAAAAAAAAGCTTCAGATTCATTTTGACAATACAGTAAAAGTTCTTTTAGAAAAAAAAGGATACACTCTCAGAATTTCAGATCTTAAGAGCACTTTTTATCTTTCTCCAGTATCGGTAGAAATTCAGGCTGATTCTATGAAAATTTTGGAGGGAAAGGATAATTTTGCAGATCTCCAAAAATCAACACTCTTTTTATTACCCCAATCTGTTGATAGCATGAAGGCAGATTTCCAAGGGCATTTACAACTTTATTTTCAAAACATTATCACGCCAACCGTACATATCGATATGAACCTGCAATGTTTCATGGATCATTGGAAAAATTTTTTAGGCCTTCAAGAATCCACAAAAAAAACACTTCTTCCTTTTAATTTGTCTCTTGATATCTTCGAATTTAAAACGGCAGGAAGCCTTTTTAAAGGAACAGGATCTTTAAGCAAAAAGCCTCAAGACTCTTGGGAAGGAATCCTTGATTTAAAGCTTCAGGGATTGAGTGATTTTGTAGATTTAGTGGAAGACTTTTTCCAGAAATCAAAATCCCCTCTCTTAAAAATCCTGTATCAACTTCCTGATTTATTTGGAACCAATCAATCGGGAGAAATCACCTTACCTTTACGTTTAAAACAAGATCGTCTGAGTATTCGTGGGCTTCCCTTTTTTTCTATTTCTTTGAAATAAAACGTTTTAACGGCAAAAAATTTTTAATGAAAGGACCTTTCCTTTGGATTACAAAAAGTTTTTTCAAAACAAATTAGAACAAATTCGTTCAGAGGGACGTTATCGAATTTTCCGTGTCATTGAACGACGGGCTGATCTTTTTCCAGAAGCTTTTTATCACGGCCCAGAAGGCACCAAACGGGTGACAATTTGGTGTAGCAACGATTATTTAGGTCTTGGACTCTCCCATGATGCAATCAACGCCTGTAAAGAGGCTGCATCAACTTTTGGTGTCGGTGCAGGAGGAACACGGAACATCTCAGGAACCACACCCTTTCATCAATCTCTGGAAAACAATTTAGCAGCACTCCATCGCAAAGAAGCGGCCCTTCTTTTTACTTCTGGATATATTGCAAACGAAGGGGCGTTAGGAACTTTAGCAAGCTTACTCCCCCAAAGCATTATTTTTTCAGACGCCGCAAACCACGCGTCTTTGATTTCCGGAATTCGCTACAGTCAGGCGGAAAAAAAGATTTTTCCTCACAACGATTGGAGGCATCTTCAAGCTCTTCTCTCTAGTGAACCCCTTGAGCGTCCCAAAATTATTGTTGCAGAGTCCGTCTATTCAATGGATGGAACGATAGCGCCTTTAAGGGAATTTGTGGAGCTTGCAGAAGAACATCAGGCCCTTTTATACATAGACGAAGTCCATGCCGTTGGTCTTTATGGAAATCAAGGGGGAGGAAAAGCCCAAGAACTTGGCCTTGAAAACCGCATCCCCATTCTACAAGGAACTCTTGGAAAAGCCATTGGCACAATGGGAGGATACGTAACCTCAAGCAGAGAAATCATCGACTTACTTCGTAGCAGCGCCCCTGGATTTATCTTTACGACATCTTTACCACCCGCCATCGCGGCAGCTGCCCTTAAAAATGTTCAAAAAATTCAAAAGGAAAAAAGCCTCAGAGAAGCGCATCAAGAAATTGTTGAAAAAACGAAAAGGCTTCTCTTAAAAGTAGGACTTCCCATTCTCACAAGCCCCTCTCATATTATTCCCTTCATGGTGGGAAACGCGCGTTTGTGTCAAGAAATGGGAGAAATTCTTTTAAAGGAAAAGGGGATTTATTTACAACCAATCAACTATCCAACAGTCCCCAAAGGAGAAGAACGTTTTCGCATTACCCCCTCTTGCCTGCATACGATTGAAATGGCAGAAAAACTGGCCGAAAGCCTTCGGGATGTTTGGGGGAATTTAAGAAAAATCAGAAAATCGGTGGGCCCGGTAGGACTCGAACCTACGACAGCGCCGTTATGAGCGGCGAGTTCTAACCGCTGAACTACAGGCCCCAAAGTTACTCGAATGTACCTCAGAACAGAAAAAAAAACCATGCCTTTTTGGTTTTATCTAGGGTCAATTTTCCCCGAATAACCCGCAATACATCCTCTAGAAAGTTTTGCCCGGCAGTAGGATTGAAATCCTCCAAATCTCTCACAAAAACGTGGTATTAAGGTCTCTTTGCAATAGCCAACAACAGCAGCTTCTCCCGCTTTTCTCTGAGCTTGAAGATTTTCTTCTCCCGAAGGAAGACACATCTGCCACAATCCAGGCCATGTGTTTAAAACATCAGTGACTTCACTCAAGGGAACGCCTCTTTTCGTTTTAATACAGGCAAAAAACAACTTGCGTACTTCTTGAGCAATACTTTTTGCATAAGTCTCAATCTCCACTCTCGCCTCTTGAGAAAGCGCCTCTTGAGTTTGAGAAGGAATCATATCACCCTCTTCTACAATCTCTGCCTTAGAGATTCCAAGCAAGAGGAACAAACAAAAAATTAGAAAGAAAAATTGACGTACGAAATCGCAAGAATACATTTTTTCTTTTCCTTAAAGGGGGAAAATAAAACAATAAGAAAAAGAAATAAAATGTCCCTTAAAAAAAGTACTGAAGTGAAAGAAAAGAAAAAAAGCTACCCCCAGGGATGACAAGATAAAATGCGGCGCACCGCCAAGAGCCCCCCCTTTAAAAGGCCCTTTTCATAGATGACCTCTCGTGCATAACAGGAACATGTCGGTTCAAAACGACAATGACCAAATACAAAATGACTTTTTAAAATCAACTGGTAAAAGGAGATGAAAACTAGCCCCAAAAATCGCCCCATGTAACAAAACAACCTGTGCATTTTTTCTTCGAGTATCCTAAGGATTAGAATTAATAAGAATTTTCTCTCGGGGATGGCTATAGTCAAGAAAAGACCGCACTTGGGAATCGAGCAGATCCAGATCTAGAGGATCACCTAAAAGAGTGACGTGACGTTCTAAAGTATCACGCTCTTTTTCTAAAAATCTTAATTCTTTTTCAGTTTTCTCAAGAAGACCAGACAAGCGATCCCAAGCTAAGATACCTCGCTCCCCCTGAATGATATGATAAAGAAAGTAAGAAAAAAGGCCGACTAAAAAAAGGATACTGAGAAACTTCTTAAGGGGCTCAAGAGACACAGAACCGTTACTCGCTTTAAAAAGATGGAGCGGGTGATGGGAATCGAACCCACGTAGTCAGCTTGGAAGGCTGGAGCTTTACCACTAAGCTACACCCGCATCAATTTTGTTGCCACTTTCAAAGCAACGATGGTGGAGGGAGTAGGATTCGAACCTACGTAGACATTCGTCGGCAGATTTACAGTCTGCTGCCATTGACCGCTC
>CAZGKG010000016.1:0-16652 GCA_964525615.1 uncultured Rickettsiales bacterium
ATCTTTGAGATCATTATATACATCAATGTAAATACTTAAATCAAAAATGCTCTAGATCGCTAAAAAACTTTAAAGAGCCCACCCTCTTGTGGTGTTCAAAAAAAACCCCCTCCCGACTTGGAGGGGGTTTTTTTCTCAAGCCTTAAAAGAAAGACCTGTCTTTATGATTGGGCTGCCAATTCAGCGATGGCATTGGCCGCTCTTTTTTCGCTGGCATCAAGGCTGGAAATCAACTTCACCACCTCGAAGACTTGTTTGTATTGCTGTGTGAAGTTAAACACGTCGTTTGCAACTTCAAGAGGATCCGCCTCACTCACGGTCTCGTCGAGATCATGAAGGCTTTCCATGCACGCATTTTGAGCTGTGAGATCTTGTTCTAACGTGCCCATCAGATTGCTGATGCTTTGATAAACATCGCTGGTCTTTTTATAGGCATGGTCGATCATCCCCTTAATCTTTTCTTTATAAGCCATATCCGTTTGAAGCTTATTAGAATCAATCGTGATTTTCTCACCCCACAAAGTCACAGGATTTGTTAAGTCAGGAAGATCGATCGTACGAGACCCATCGCTGCTAGAGACAATGAGGAACGCCTTATAATCTTCCCCTTGGGTCGTAAACTGAAATTCGCCCTCAATGCGCTCTCCAGTAGCGTTCTTGTTCACATAAAGGGTGCCGATATTGCCAATGGGAAGCTCTACAACACCATCTACCTTTGCTGCTAACTCTCCTGATGCTTTTAAGACAGAGGGATCTAAAGGATAGCTTTGAATCAATGTCCCATAGGAATCAGAAAAGGAAACATTCTGTCCATCATAAGACATGGTAAACGTCCCAGTCCCATAGTTAGAATCAGCACTGAGCTTGAAATTCGTTGCACCCAAAATTCCCTTCGCTTGAGTATCGGTAGAGGCCGCACTCGCTTTTGATGGATCAAAGCCTCCATTGACCTTAATCGATTTAAGCGCAGCTTCGATATCATCCTTTAGTTTTAGAGCATTGCCATCAGCCTCTCCTTGACCATCAGTGATTGTTCCAATGGCGCCTGCAGCGCTCTCAACTTCTAAAGTGAGGGTGTCATCAGTAGAAGAACCATTCGAAAGCATTAGAGCAGCCGCCCCAGCAAAATCCGCTATTTCGTAATTGACACTACCCATTGTGACTGTGACTTGATAAGTTGCAGTTCCTGCAGGAGGAGTAGCACCTGCTGCAAAAGTTGCCATCACTGCCACAGTAGGAGTTGCAAAATGATCCCCAGAAAAAGCCTCTCCAAAAACAGCTTCGGCGGCTGATGCATCTGCAATAGCTTGAATGATTGAATTTTTAGGAGAGACAGATGGGTCTACATCATAAGTAAACGTGTTAAATGCCCCATTGGTGGAGAGAAAACTTTCGGTGCGGGTGCGGAAGTAAAGGGCTTGACCCGTTCCCCCTTGGCGCAACGTTTTGATGACACTTCCTTCCTCATGATCCCGAGAGGTGGGGGCAGCCGCCATTCCCATGCTCTCAATCAATTTTTGGACGGAGGCTTGGTTATTTTGTGTAGAAACCACCTCGTTCAAAAGGGTCATCACATCCCCTGACATTGTGGAAATATTTTCAATCACTGTCCCCAAGTTGGCTTGCGCTGTCACAAGAAAACTGTTGGCGATTTGAATATTTTGAATCGCACCACGGGTTTTTTCCATATAAAGCTCGGCCTGCATACTGATGGCTTGGTTAACCTGCTCCTTGCTGAGGTCAATTTTGCCTGTTGTTTGGGATTGAAGACTGGCGCCCAAGTTTTTCCCAATCTCATTTTTCAAATAATAGAGGGATGCATTTTTCACTGTGTTAATTGACATAAGGAAAACTCCTTCCAAAATAATTTCACCCTGAATGGGCTTGACTCTCCTTCTCCCGCAACTTTTGTACCAGTTCTGACACCATCTCCCTAACCCCCCTAAAAGAGAGGGAAAATTCCTCCCCTCCCCTCCCACCTCATCTTTCAAGAAAGTGAAAGGAGGCAGTCCAAAAGAAAAGCACCCCCCCTTCCCTCAGGAGACAGGAAAACGCCTCTTCTGAACAAAAGAAGACTTTCAAGGAAAAAAAGATCTATAGATGAAAGAAAGGCAAATGTCCTGGCAGGATAGGAAATCAAATTTTTTTCATGAGGGAAAAAAATAAAAATCTTGCCATTTTAAGAAAGAACCTTGGAAAAAGCCCCAGAAACCAATGATCTAAAGGGGGGCATTTTTTCTAAGGCTAGAGAGGGGGGAGTTATATCGCCACGCTGTCCTTGAGAGCCTTACCTGGGCGAAACTTCACTTGATTAGAAGCAGCAATATGAATTTTTTCACCAGTTTGGGGATTACGGCCTTCACGAGCTTTTTTCTCCACCACAAGAAAGCTTCCAAAACCGACAAATGCAGCTTCTTCTTTCTTTTGAAGAGCGCAAGAGATACCTTCAAAGACGGCATTGATTGCCTTCTCACTGTCCGCCTTGCTTAATTTTGTCTGGTCTTTGACGAAGCTCACGAGATCACCTTTGTTCATCTTTGTTCTCCTTCTAAAGTTTTGATTTTTTGCTTATAGCGCCTTCTTATGGGTTTGTCACGGTTTCACACTTTTGAAAAGAGGGGTTTTTTTATTTTTTTTTATTGTATAAGTAATTATGATTAGAAAATGAGTTTAAGCAACAACTTCACTAAGCTCTAAAAGCGCGGCCTTGAGATCCCCTGAAAGATGAATCGGTTGGGAAAGCCTTAAAATGACCACGCATTTTTCACCCAAAATTAAATCTGGAAGGGGAAGGTGAATCCGTAACACGGTCTCTCCTTGGGAAGAAGTCGCCTTCAAAAGACGTGCTAAGGATTCCAATTGATCAACTCCCTTAAGGGGCACATCAAGAAAGGGCGTTCTCGCCGAGAGAAGATGGTCAAGCAACTCAATATGTTGGCCCGAAAGTCGGACTTGCTCCCCGTCCAACCGAGCGGTTACCGTAAAAAGAAAGGGTTTCCCGGGCTCTAGAAGAGAGCGAAATTGATTCAATGCTTCAGAAAAAAGGATAATCTCAAAGACACCATGCACATCGGATACCTGCAAAAAGGCATATTTTTTACCTGATTTGCTGGTTTTTTCCTGTTTGCTCATTAAAACGCCCGCCATCAAAAAGGAGGATCCTTCCGGTACGCTTTCCACAAAGGGAAGAAGTTGATGGCTAGGAGTAATCTTTAAGGACTCAAGACTTTCGGTATAAACCTCAAGGGGGTGTTGGCTAATATAAAAACCGATGGCGGCAAATTCATGCCGAAGACGCTCAAGAGGGGTAAAGTCAGGAAAAAAAAAAAAAAAAGGACGGGTTTCTTCCACATCAAATAAACTGCCCATGGGGGATTTTTGAGTCCCATATTTCAGCAAAATTTCTAAAGACATGAGAAGCTCTTGCCGATTGGCGGTCAAAGAATCAAAGGCGCCTGCCTGGATTAATCCCTCCATCTGGCGTTTATTCAAAACTTTTGACGAGGAAAGACGCTCAAAAAAATCATAGACGGTTTTAAAGATCCCCGATTTTTGGCGTTCAGCAAGCATGTCCCCCATGGCGCCTTCACCCACATTTTTGAGAGCCGCCAGCGCATAGCGGATGGCTAATTTTTCTTGCCCCTCATCGACAACCGTCTCCACATGAAACAGAACCTCTGAACGATTAATATCGGGGGGAAGCAAGGGAATCCCCATCCGACGAGCCTCTCGCGCCAAGGTTGCAAGCTTCTCGGTATTTTGAAGCTCCAGATTCATGGAGGCCGCCATAAACTCTACCGGAAAATTGGCTTTTAAATAGGCCGTTTGATAGGTAATGAGGGCATAAGGCGCCGCGTGAGCCTTTGGGAAAGCGTATCCTGCAAATTTAGCAATCTGATCGAATAAACTGGACGCTTGATCTGGACTCCCACCATGATTTTTCAACACCCCATCAACAAAAGTTTTGCGTTGGGCATCCATTTCCGACTGGATCTTCTTTCCCATGGCCCGCCGCAATAAATCCGCACTGCCCAAACTATAGCCTGCCAAGGTACGGGCAATTTGAAGCACCTGTTCTTGATAGACCATAACACCGAAGGTCTCTTTTAAAATCTCTTCAAGACAGGGATAGGGGTAAGTCACTTTCTCAAGACCATGACGGCAAGCAATATAACGAGGAATATCATCCATAGGACCCGGACGATAAAGGGCGACCAGGGCAATGAGCTCTTCGAAGGCTTCCGGTTGCAGTTTTCGTAACACATCGCTCATCCCCCCACTTTCCACTTGGAAGATGCCCACCGTTTCGACTCTTCGTAATAGGGAAAAGCTTTCAGGGTCGTCTAAGGGAATCGTGGAGATATCCAAAAACTTTCCCCGCTTTTCCAACAGATGAATGGTCTCTTGAAGAATCGTCAGGGTCTTTAAGCCCAAAAAATCAAATTTAATAAGACCTGCAGATTCCACATATTTCATACTAAATTGGGTCGCCGGCAGAATAGACCTCGGATCTTGATAAAGGGGCAAAAATTCCACCAAAGGACGTCCACCAATCACAATCCCCGCCGCATGGGTGGAGGCATGGCGATACAAACCCTCCAGCTGTTTTCCAAAAATTAAAAGTTTTTCTACCTGAGGATCCGTTTTCGAAAGCTCTTGGAGATCCGGATCTTGGGCAATCGCCTCCTCTAAAGAAACAGGATGGGCGGGATTGTTAGGGATGCGCTTACAAATTCCATCTACTTGCCCGTAAGACATCTGAAGCACCCGGCCGACATCCCTTAAAACAGCACGAGCTTGGAGTTTTCCAAAAGTAATAATATGGGCCACATGATCTTTACCATACTTTTCCTGGACATACCGAATGACTTCATCCCGTCTTTCCTGACAAAAATCTACATCAAAGTCTGGCATGCTCACGCGCTCTGGATTTAAGAAACGCTCAAACAGCAAATTAAAACGAATTGGATCCACATCGGTAATCGTAAGAGCCCACGCCACTAAAGAACTCGCCCCAGATCCTCGCCCAGGCCCCACCGGTATCTTTTGGCTTTTCGCCCACTGAATGAAATCTGCCACAATCAAGAAATAACCGGCAAATCCCATCGAAATAATGACCTCAAGCTCATAGCTTAATCGTTCTTCATAAATTTTTTTCTCTTCTGACGTCACCTCCAAGCCGAGACGATGGATCAATCCTTTGAAGGCATCGGATCTTAAGGTGTCTGCTTCACTTTTGCCGTCCTTGATCGGATAAGGAGGCAAAAGAGGCAACCGAGGCGTCAGTAAAAAATGGCACCTCTGAGTCATCTGAAGAGTTTGTTCTAATGCCTCAGGAAGATCTGCAAAAAGCACCTGCATTTCCTGGGGAGTTTTGAGGCGATGATGCGGCGTCAGCCGTGGTCTGTCTGGCACCCCCACATAGGTTCCGGCGGCAATGCAACTTAAAACATCATGGGCCTCATAATGATCCTCCTCCAGAAAAAAGGCCTCATTGGTGGCAATCAGGGGAAGATGCTCGCCATAGGCCCATTCAATAAGCTTTTCCTCCACCAATGCCTCATGGGGCAGTCCATAACGATTTAATTCCAGATAAAACCGTTCTGGGAAAAGACTCTTCAGGCGCTGGAGAATTTCAAAGGCGTCCCCCCCCCGCCCTTGCTGAAGTGCTTGGTTGAGAAAGCCCCGACTGCCCCCTGAAAGAGCGATCAATCCTTCTGTAAGACCCTCCAGTTGAGCCAAGGATACATGACCAAATAAATCAGCCTCTTGTCCCACCGTCGCAGAGGTAACGATCTGACAGAGATTTCGATATCCCCTTTCGTTTTGTACAAAAACAGGGAAAGGATACCAAGATATCACGGAAGCATGACGAGACCCCTTGTTTTCTGGGACATGAAGGCGCAAAAGGCACCCAATAATCGGCTGAATTTTAGCAGCTGTACAGGCTAAGGCAAATTCCATTGCCCCAAAAAGATTGCCACTATCACATAAAGCAAGGGCTGGAAGTGCCAGAGCTTCAGCCTTCTGGATTAACTTCTTGAGGGGAATTGCCCCTTCAAGAAGAGAATAAGGCGAGTGATTCCGAAGAGGAACGTAAATCGGTTTGATCACCGCCTCCCCTTTTTTCTTAAGAAAGGACATTCTTGATTAAAAAATTCCACCGGTCTCCTGCTTTGAGGTATCAATAAAAAATCCTTTAACTCATGGAATCTCAAAGTGTCCCTAAAGAGGAAAACTTAAAGGCCTCCAAACATCTCAAAAGCTTCCTCCCAGCTTCCTTGGGTAGCCGCCTTTGAGTACTCAGTTGCACGATTTTCAAAGAAATTCGTATGCTCCATACCATTCATCATGTCATCCATCCAAGGAAGAGGATTCTTGGAGATATGGTAGACCACCTCAAGCCCCAACTGCTGGAGACGACGATCTGCGATATAACGAATGTATTCTTTTGTTTCTCCCGCCGAAAGACCTTGAACCCCCCCCATTTCAAAGGCTAAATCAATAAAGGCATCTTCATGTTGCACAACCGTCTGGCAAACCATCTGAATTTTTTGCTGAAAGCCGGGTGTCCAAATAAAAGGATGCTCTTCTACAATTGTTTTGAAAAGACGAATTGCTGAATGGGTATGGAGTGTTTCGTCTCGAACAGACCATGTCACAATCTGTCCCATCCCTTTCATCTTGTTAAAACGAGGAAAATTCATCAGCATCGCAAAGGAAGCAAAAAGTTGAAGTCCCTCTGTAAAAGCGCCAAAAAGTGCCAGAGTCAAGGCGATATCTTGAACGGAATCCCCTGCAAACATTTGCATGTAATCCCATTTATCCTTCATCTCTTTGTAATTTAAAAAAGCCTGATATTCTGTTTCTGGCATACCAAGGGTATCCAACAGATGGGCGTAAGCCTGAGTGTGAACCGTCTCCATGTTAGAAAAGGCCGCTAACATCATTTTAATTTCTGTCGGCTGAAAGATCCGTCCATAATACTGCATATAGCAGTTATTCACTTCAATGTCCGATTGGGTAAAAAAACGGAAAATCTGAGTCAGTAAATTCTTTTCCGATAGAGTCAGTTTATTATTCCAATCCTTAATGTCCTCCGCCATAGGAACCTCGTCGGCAAGCCAATGGATACGCTGCTGAGTCAACCACGCTTCATAAGCCCAAGGATACCGAAAGGGCTTAAAAATAGGATTGCGCGTAAAAAGAGGAGACGTCATCTCCATCGCAGGAGATAAAACAGTATTATTGGAATTAAGGGCAGGACCTGACATTTAAAAACTCCTGAGGATTCAGCTAAAAACTTACCTCATGTGTAACACACCCCCCTCCGTTTGAGGAGGGGAAATAGCATCTCGGAATCAGTTAGGATTTTTTCTGTTCCAGCTGATAGGTCTCACGTATAAAGAAAAAAAGAAAGCAAGAAAGCAAAGTGGAAACAGGAACCACCGACAAAGCCAAAAGGTAATTGCGACCCCCTCCAGAAGCACCTGTCAACTCTAACAACCATCCCACTGTCGGCTGAAAAATAAGACCGCTACACATGCAGATCATATTTTGAACACCGCTTGCCGTCGCACTTAAATGGGAGGGATTAACCTCACACACCACCGGAAAAGCCAAAAATTGCCCTCCTAGGGCACAGCCAATCCCAAAAAGTAAAAGACCTAAGAGAATTTCAGAGCTCCCCCCGTAAAAATACAACAAAACAAATAAAATAGTTGAGAGGACAGATGAAAATAACAAACACTTTCGATAGCTTTTAAAAAAACGTAAGGCCAGGTAAGCCAAGGGGGCACAAATCCCCATCCCGACATAAATTAACGAGACAAACCCTGGGGCTTTCATTTCATCCAAGTGGTAAACCTCTTTTAAAAAGGGAACACCCCACAAATCCGCAAAAACCGCTAAGGGGACATACATCAAAATACCATAGATCCCCAAAACCCACGATTGGGGATTTTTTAGAATGATCAAAATACCCTCCCCAATGGAGCAAGCCTTAGAAGGCTCTGGCACCTTTTTGTCACTTCCTACTGGGACATCCTTCAAAAAAACGAAAGAAAAAAGAAAAATTCCTAAGGTCAAAAGGGCTAAAAGGGCCATTGCTGAACGCCAGCCAAAATAAGAAACCGCCAAAGATAAAGGCAGCCCCCCACCCACTGCGCCAGAAGTTCCGATAAAAATCGTACATCCAATGACAAAAGAAAGCTTGTTAAGAGGAAACCAAACCGTTCCAATTTTCACCGCCCCTAAAAAGGCAAACGCAGAACCTGCACCAATCAAAAGTCTCCCCAATGATGCCAACCATAAAGAAGGTGTAAAGGCAAAAAGAGTTGTCCCAAAACCACAGAGCAAAATTGCCGTTAAAATAACGCGTCTGGGGCCAAATTTATCCAACAAAGATCCCGCAGGAATCTGCAACAAGACGTAAGAAAAGTAATAAAAAGCACAGGAAGTTCCTAACGCACAAGAATCCACCTGAAATGCCGTCATTAAATCCGCCGTCATCACGCTGGGAGAGACCCGAAGACAAAACTGGTATCCATAAAAAATAGCAGCGCAAAGCCAAACAACCCAAGGCAAATAAATCTTTTTCTCTTCTCTCATGAAATATCCTATACTTTCTTTGTTGATGCGAAGGGCCAATCCCTTAAACCTCCCTTTCCTCAAGAAGGTCTCATCCAAAAAATTCTCCCCACACAACACCCCTTCATACTTTAAATCTTTTGCTAAAAGACTAGGAAAAAAAGGTGCTTTGAAGCAAAATCAATTGACAATAAGAAATTTTAGAAAAAAAATCAAAAAGGCTTCTTTAAAAGACCCTTCCCCTTTCTTTTATAAACAATCAAAAGGTTTATCAAAAACCCCCTAGCGCGTTTAAAGACCATGCCCTATAAAGGACAAATGGAAAAGCTTACATATATTCAAAACCTCCTGAAGGATGCCCTCCAAGAAAAGGGCTATGAGATCATTCAATTGCGTTATCTTAAAACATCAAAACCAACCCTTCAATTTTTAATTGATCGTCTTGATGAAGCACCCGTTACAATTGAAGATTGCACCCAAGCAAGTCGCTTAATCTCTGGATCTTTGGACGTTGAGGACCCCATTCAAGAGGCTTATGTATTAGAGGTCAGCTCCCCTGGCGTAGATCGACCCGTTTCTCGTTTAAAAGATTACGAAAGATTTCAAGGGCACCCAGTAAAATTTGAACTCCATGAACTCTCTGAAGGGCGCAAGCGCTTTAAGGGGGTGATTCAGAAGGTAACAGATGGAAAAGTGACCTTTTTTATCGAAAACAAAGATACAGACGAGGGAAAGGAAATGACCTTGTCACCTGAGGAGATTTACCATTGTAAATTATCTCCGCTCCTATAGAATAACACCTAACATCTGGAAAATTCTAATTTAACACATGAAGTTCTGAAAGGATTTTTGTTTCTGATGAGTGAAGCCTTAATACGGCATGAATTACTTCAGGTTGCTGATGCCGTTGCCCTGGAGAAGGGTGTCCAAAAGGAAGAGGTCATTGTCGCAATGGAGCGCGCTTTTGAAAAAGCGGCACACCTTAAGTATGGCGAATGGCACGATATTAAATCCCAAATTCACCGAAAAACAGGGGAGATTTCGCTTTTTCGTCGCCTGGAAGTTGTAGAAGCGGTCGAATCGCCAACAACTCAAATTGCCCTCACGCAGGCCCATCATCTTGACTCAACCCTTTCAATCGGAGATTTTTATTTAGAACCTTTACCCCCCATCGATTTGGGCCGCATGTCAATACAGCTTGTGAGGCAAGTGATGTCCTCCCTTTTAAAGGATGCTGTACGCCTTCATGAGTACGACGAGTATAAAGATCGTGTGGGAGAAATCATCAGTGGCGTTGTAAAAAGTGTTGATTTTGGAAATGTGGTTCTTGACTTAGGAAGAGCGGAGGGGTTCTTGCGGCGTGATGAAATGATTCCCCGAGAATCTTTTCGCCCAGGGGACCGTGTTCGCACCTATATTAAAGACGTCCGCCAGGAATCAAAAGGTCCACAAATTCTTCTCTCGCGAACACACCCTCAGTTTATGGCGAAACTCTTCATGCAAGAAGTGCCAGAGGTATATGATGGATTGATCGAAATCAAGTCCGTTGCCCGCGACGCTGGAAGTCGTGCGAAGATGGGGGTTTTTTCAAAAGACCCTTCTATTGATCCCGTTGGGTCTTGTGTGGGGGTTCGCGGAAGCCGTGTTCAAGCCGTTAGCCAAGAGCTTGGCGGAGAGAAGGTTGATATCATTAATTGGTCTCCTGATCTTGTTACCTTTGTTGTCAATGCCTTGACACCCGCTGAGGTCACAAAAGTCGTGATGGGAGAAGAAGACCGGCGTCTTGAGGTCGTGGTTCCTGATGAGCAACTCAGTCTGGCAATTGGCCGAAAAGGACAAAATGTTCGTTTGGCCTGTGAATTGACGGGGGTATCGATCGACATTTTAACGGAAACGGTTGAATCCCAAAGAAGGTCGGCGGATGTAGCTCAAAAATCCCAACTCTTTACAGAGGCGTTGACGATCGATGATGTCATGGCCCGTCTTTTGGTTGCAGAAGGTTTTGAATCCCTTGAGGAAATCGCCTTCGTTTCTCCAGAAGATTTTTTAACAATCGAAGGATTTACCCAAGAACTCGCTCAAGAACTTCAAAAAAGAGCTGCCAGTTATCTTGAGAAGAAACATAAGGGACATTTAGATCGTTTTCGAGAACTGGGGGGAGATGAATCGTTGGAGACATTTGAAAATATACCTTCAGAGTTATTGCCTCTTTTGGCGGAAAAAGAAATTTTTTCCCTTCAGGATTTTTCCGATCTTTCTGGCGAGGAACTCAAGGAAATTGCAGGGGCTCTTTTAACGCAAGAGCAAGCAGATCAATGGATTATGGCGGCACGAAAATCTTTTGCCCCCCATGATCTAGAAAAGTTTTAGGAGCATGTCATGGCCGATCACGACTCTTCAAATGCTTCCTCCCCTAAAGAAGTGGCTCCTCTGAGTCTTTCGACCAGTGGACTGAAGAAAAATAAAATCAAAACACAAGTTGTTCAAAGTTTTTCTCATGGTCGGTCCAAAGCCGTCACGGTTGAGGTGAAACGTAAACGTGTTATGCAAGGGGAAACTTCTGCCTCGGAACCTGCTCTGAAATCCTCAAGGCTTACGGTGGAAGAGCAAGATACCCGTATAAAAGCGGCAAAAGATGCCCTTCAAACGGCTGTTCGGGAGGCGGCTTTGGCAGAAAAATTGGCCCAGACGCAAGCATTACTAGAACAAGAGCTCGCCGAAGAAATGGCCCGTCAAGCCTTAGAGGCAGAGAAGAACTCACCTAAAACGGAAGCTTCTTGTGCCCCTGAAATCACTCCTTTAGTCGATTCTGCCCCAGTTTTTCCCTCTCCAGAGCAGAGTGAAGGGACAGGGAAAGAATGGCGAAAAAAAGATCCTATCACTTCCCGTTCACCACGGTCGTCAGAGGCGACAGAAGAAGAGGACTTCGGTAAGGAACGGAAAAAAGTGACACCTCTCAAAAGTGAGGTAAAACGCTCAGGACTTACCCATAAAGAGGCCGCGACTAAAAATCATCTAATACGCCTTTACAGCGCAAGTGACTCGGAAGAATCTGCCGCTCTTGACACGGGTAGGCGACGGTCTTCCTCAAATAGTCGCTCCAAGAAGAAACAAAAGGGCAGTTTGGCGCCTCCGGCTCCGAAGGTTTTTCGAGATGTCACGATCCCGCCCACAATAACTGTCCAAGAGCTTGCAAGTCGCATGTCTGAAAAGAGCGTTGATGTGATTAAAGTGCTCTTAAAAATGGGTGTGATGGTAACGGTCACACAAACATTGGATGGTGACACTGCAGAGCTTGTGGCAACAGAAATGGGTCATCGCCCTATCCGTGTTTTTGACGACTCTATTGAAGGCATTCTCCAACAAAAAGAAGATCGTCCTGAAGACTTGCTCCCGCGTCCCCCTGTCGTAACGGTAATGGGACACGTTGACCATGGAAAAACTTCTCTTCTTGATGCATTACGTAAGACGAATGTTGTATCTGGAGAAGCCGGAGGAATTACCCAACATATCGGCGCCTATCAGATTGTCTTACCCAGTGGAAAAATTACCTTTATCGACACTCCCGGACACGCTGCTTTTACTGAGATGAGGGCGCGCGGTGCTCATATTACGGATCTTGTGGTACTTGTGGTGGCGGCTGACGATGGAGTTAAAGAACAAACTGCCGAAGCTATCCGTCACGCCCATGCCGCCCAGGTGCCTCTTATTGTAGCCATCAACAAAATGGATAAGCATGACGCTAATCCTGATGTCGTTCGTCAAATGTTATTAAATCACGAAATTGTCGTGGAAAGTTTAGGAGGCGACGTTCAAGATGTGCCTCTTTCGGCGAAAACAGGAATGAATCTTGATAAGCTTGAGGATGCCATTTTGCTTCAAGCAGAAATTTTAAATTTAAAAGCAAATCCCCATAAAAAAGCCCACGGAACAATTATTGAAGCCCGCCTAGAAAGAGGACGCGGTCCGGTGGCAACCGTCTTAGTCCAAGGAGGGACACTTAAGGTGGGGGATATTTTTGTCTCAGGAAATACATGGGGTCGTGTGCGCGCCTTACTGAATGACCAAGGGACAAAAATTGAAGAAGCTCTTCCCTCTCAACCAGTAGAAATTCTTGGTTTTTCAGCCCCACCGGCTGCGGGGGATGACTTTGTGGTCTTAGAAGAAGAAGCAGCCGCACGCAATATTTCTGAAATGCGGGAGAGAAAACAACGGGAAGCCGCCACTGCCATTCATAAGCCCGCTTTAACTCTTGAGAATTTCATGGCGTTCCAAGCGAGGGAAGGAAAGCTCAAAGAACTCCCTCTCGTCTTAAAAGTAGATGTGCAAGGATCTTTAGAAGCCATCCAGACAAGTCTTCAAAAAATTGCAACGGACGAGGTAAAGGTACGGATTATTTATAGCGGCGTAGGTGGCATTACAGAAAGTGACATGAACCTGGCTAAGGCTTCAAATGCCCTGATCATTGGGTTTAACGTTCGCGCCAACACACAAGCACGAGAAATCTCCCAAAGAGATAATATTGAAATCCGATACTACTCCATTATCTATAATCTGATCGATGAGGTAAAAGCAGCTCTTTCAGGACTTTTAACCCCTGTATTTAAGGAAGTATTTCTTGGGAATGCCGCAATTCGGCAAGTATTTAATATCACAAAAGCAGGGCGTATTGCCGGATGTTACGTCACCATCGGTATGGTGAAACGAGGGGCACGCGTTCGCTTGCTGCGAGATCATGTTGTAATTCATGAGGGCACTCTTAAAACATTGAAACGCCTTAAGGATGAAGTAAAGGAGGTTAAGGAGGGATACGAATGTGGGATGGCTTTTGAAAACTACCAAGACATCCGCGAAGGTGATGTCGTAGAATGTTTTGAAATTGAGTCCATTCAACGAACCCTTTAAATTTAGGATAAAGAGTTTATGAACTCCCTCTTGTCTCGAAGAAAGGCTTATCAAAAGGGTCTTTGGGGGGAGTGGGTCGCTTTTTTTTTCTTAAAAATAAAAGGATATCAATTTTTAGCCCACCGCTTAAAAACCCCCTTTGGAGAAATTGATTTATTATTTCGCCAAGGACAGACTTTAGTTGTGGTGGAAGTCAAGGTACGGTCCACCCTTACACAAGGACTTGAGGCTTTAACTGAAAGGGCAAGAAAGCGTCTTAAAAACGCCGTGTTGTTCTTCTTGACCCGCCACATTGAGTATGCTTACTTAAATATTAGATTTGACGTGATTGTTTTAAGACCATGGCGCTTTCCAAAACATTTTTCTCACCTGTGCTTCTTCGATACTTAACAGCTATTTCCTGTGTTTTCGTTTCCGCCTGTGATCCCATAAGCCTTTTCCTTGTTCCTACAGCCGTTGTCGTATGCGCAGAAGTGGACGAAAGAAGACTCGGGGGCGTTGCAAGTGATGCTGGACTTCGGACAAAAATTAACTATGTCTGGTTGACGCAAGAACCTCGTTTGATTGATCAAGTTTCTTTATCCGTTATTGAAGGACGTGTTGTCTTAACGGGCACAGTTGAAACGCTGGAATTAAAACAAAGAGCCGTGTCCCTCACCCATAAAATTTCAGGAGTAAAAGAAATTAAAGATGAAATGCGGGTAGGCCCTGGAGAAAGTTTTAGGGATTACAGTCGCGACAGCTGGATCACCACAAATCTTAAAACAACACTGCTTTTTGATTCCCGTATCTTTTCTAGGAATTACACTATTCGCTCTGTGAATCGCACTATTTATCTGATGGGCATTGCACAAAATCAACAAGAATTGGACTGGGTCTTAGAGCATGCCAAAGGAATTTCTGGGGTAAAGCGAGTTGTAAGTCATGTACGGGTAAAACCAGTCAGCATAGGACCAGCCCCCTCCTCTTCAATAAAAGAAACAGATGAAGACTCAGAAGAATCATCTGCTGCAGGTTGAGTAACGGAATTCTTTTAACTGCTTGTTTCTTTTTCTTTAACTCAGTTTTGCTGAGATAGTAAAGCTTGTAAAAATTCCTTGAACGACACAGAGGACGAAACGCCATGCGAAAAACCGTTACGCTCATTCCTGGCGACGGTGTTGGGCCAGAGATCGTCAATGCGACGAGACGTATTATTGAGGCCTCTGGCGTTGAAATTCGATGGGAGGTTTGTGAAGCAGGAAGTTCTGTTTTTAAAAGAGGTCTGTCTTCAGGGATTCCTCAAGAGACAATCGATTCAATTTCTCGCAATCGGGTGGCTCTCAAGGGCCCCTTAGAAACCCCCATCGGCTACGGCGAAAAAAGTGCCAACGTCACCCTTCGAAAAATCTTTGACACTTATGGAAATATCCGTCCCATACGCCACTTTAAGGGGGTCCCAACGCCTTTTTCTGGACATCAAATTGATTTCACCATCGTACGAGAAAATCTTGAAGATCTGTATGCAGGAATCGAGTACCGCCTCTCTCCAACGGTGTCTCAAGCCCTCAAAATCATCTCCCGTCAAGGATGCGAACGCATCGTCCATTTGGCCTTTTCTTATGCGCGCTCTCAAGGAAAAAAGAAAGTTCATTGCGCAACAAAAGCCAATATTTTGAAACTGACGGAAGGCCTCTTAAAACAGGTTTTTGAGGAAATCGCCCCTCAATACCCCGATATTGAAGCATCCCATCTTGTGGTAGATAACTGTGCCCACCAAATGATCCGTTTTCCGGAAAAATTCGATGTTATCATCATGAGCAACATGAATGGTGATATTCTCAGCGATATGGCGTCGGGGCTTATTGGCGGATTAGGTTTCGCACCAGGTGCTAACATCGGAAAAGAGGTGTGCATTTTTGAAGCGGTTCATGGCTCTGCACCGCGCCATAAGGGGCTCAACAGAATTAATCCGACAGCGTTTTTACTTTCAGGGGTGATGATGTTACGTCATATTGGAGAAGGAGTCTGCGCTGATCGCATTGAAAATGCCCTTGCCCTTACCTTTCAACAAAAATTAGGAACCCAAGATGTTTTTGGAGAAAACCAGGGGATCTCAACCCAAGACTTTACTGAGGCAATTATCCGAAATCTAGAGCGCCCTTCTTCTTTATCCATCACCCCCTCACAAAATTCTCTTTTTGAAACATTAAACACCTCGAACAATTCCTCTCTATCGTCTCATGCCAAGGAAAAAAACTGGCAGAAAAAAGGTGTTGATGTGTTTTTACAATCAAATGATCTTGTAAAAAATCTTGAAGTTCACTTAAAAAACGCCACTGAAGGAACCTCTCTCCAGTTTCTTTTTCTTGATAACCGTGGATTTATCGTCTCTCCTTCTCCTACCCGATTACCCGATTGTGTTGACACATGGAGAGCCCGTTTTTTAACATTCGAAGAAACACACGAAATCACTGATGAGGAAATCTTTACTCTCCTTAAAAAAATCTCTTCTGTTGCACCCTGGAGTCAAGTCACGCCTCTTTTTTTTGAAGAGGGACAACCAACCTTTACAAAAGCTCAGGGGGAATAGAAAAGTCCCCTGTTTTTCAATAGATTTTGCGTGAGATCAAAGGGTTTTTTTAAGATTCTTTAAATCTTTGCAAGGCCTTCCATCGACGTCTCTGAAAAGCGGGGGGAATCCCAAGAGCCTCTCGATACTTGGCAACTGTCCGACGTGCAATCGTCACCCCTTCCTTGCATAAATAAAGGGCAATCGCATCATCGCAGAGAGGCGCTTTAAGAGGCTCTGATTGAATAAGATTTTGAATGAGGTGACGCACATATTCTGACGAGATTGCGAGACCTCCTTCCTTATCAATTCCTGAACTAAAGAAATACTTCAGCTCAAAAGTTCCTCGGGGAGTCGCAATAAATTTACCAGTGGTGACACGGCTTATGGTACTTTCATGAATCTGCAAGATCACGGCAATATCCCTCAAAATTAAGGGTTTTAAGTGGCGGATCCCCCCATTAAAAAAATTCTCTTGTTGGCGCACAATCTCTGTAGACACCTTCAAAAGGGTCGTACTTCTCTGATTCAGAGCCTTGATCAGCCAATTAGCATGGGACATTTGCGTGGAAAGATATTGCCGATCTTTGCTCTCTTTCAAATGGGA
>CAZGKG010000017.1:0-11296 GCA_964525615.1 uncultured Rickettsiales bacterium
TCTAGCTTTTTTCTAAATGAACACCCTAAACTGGCAACCTCACATCCGCCCAAAAAAAGGCCGCTCGAAAGAAAAAAAAAGGCCACAGAAAATTTCATGTCTCAAGCTCAGTCTCTTGCCCAAAAACCAAATTTTCCCATGGAAACGGAGAGGCCCCCTCTTCCTGAAAAGGCGCACTTTCTCGGGCCAAAATACGCAAGACACCTTGATGCATCTCAACAAACCCAGAGGAAACAAAAAAGGATTGGATCCCCTGTTCTTCGGGCAAGACAAGACAAAGAAATCCAGATCTCAAAAAGGAAAAGAGGGAAGCATGAGAAGGTAATAACGCCAAATCACCATCCATAGCAGGTAAATGAGCTTTTTGAATCGCACCTTCAAAACACAAAGCATCAAGGTTTTCAAAACGACACCAAAGAGACGTCTTTTGAGAAGAGGGATCAGGGTTTTTGAAAGGCTCATCAAGAGATGACATGGTCATGTAAACACTTCTCCTAAGCAGCCATAGCTGCAGCTTTTTCTTCTACCTCAGCAATCGTACCCACCATATAAAAAGCCGATTCGGGTAAATGGTCATACATCCCACTGACAATTCCTTCAAAACCCGCAATGGTGTCTTCAATGCTGACCCAAACCCCTTTTGACCCCGTAAACACCTCCGCCACATGAAAAGGCTGGGATAAAAAGCGCTGGATCTTCCGCGCCCGCGACACCGTAAGCTTATCTTCCTCTGAAAGCTCATCCATTCCCAAAATCGCGATAATATCTTGAAGAGATTTATAACTTTGGAGAATCCGCTGGACTTCGCGGGCGACCATATAATGGTTTTGGCCAATGACCCGAGGATCCAAAATACGCGACATCGAATCCAAAGGATCCACAGCAGGATAAATCCCCAAAGACGCAATCTGGCGGCTTAAAACGGTAGTGGCATCCAAATGGGTAAAAGACGCAGCAGGCGCCGGATCCGTTAAATCATCCGCCGGCACATAAACCGCCTGAACGCTTGTAATCGACCCTCGCAATGTTGAGGTAATGCGTTCTTGAAGTTCTCCCATTTCGCTTGCCAAGGTGGGCTGATAACCGACAGCCGAAGGAATACGACCCAGCAAAGCGGAAACCTCAGCACCCGCTTGAGTAAAACGAAAGATGTTGTCCACAAAGAAAAGAACATCTTGTCCTTCCACATCCCGAAAATATTCCGCAACCGTCAATCCAGAAAGCGCCACACGAGCCCGTGCTCCGGGTGGTTCATTCATTTGACCATATACCAAAGCGGCCTTCGATCCAGGACCATCTAATTTAATAACCCCTGATTCTACCATTTCGTGATAAAGATCATTTCCTTCACGGGTTCTCTCCCCTACACCAGCAAAAACTGAATAACCTCCATAGGCTTTTGCGATGTTGTTGATCAACTCCATAATAAGGACAGTTTTACCCACACCAGCGCCCCCAAAAAGACCGATTTTGCCACCCTTCGGATAGGGCATCAACAAATCAATCACCTTAATTCCTGTGGTCAGCATTTCCGTCGTTGTCGATTGCTCGACAAAGGGAGGAGCCTCACGATGAATGGACCATTTCTCTTTTGTGTTGACTGGCCCCTGACCATCAATGGGGTCTCCCGTCACATTCATAATACGGCCCAACGTTTCAGGACCAACAGGCACCTCAATAGAAGAGCCCATATCCTCCACAAGAGTACCTCTTTCAAGACCGTCAGTGGAATCCATTGCAATGGTCCTGACCACATCTTCCCCTAAGTGCTGAGCTACCTCTAACACAAGTGGTCCTTCTTCACGACGGACATGAAGGGCATTCAAAAGGGGTGGTACAAATCCATCAAAACGCACATCTACCACCGCTCCTAAAATCTGAACAATTTTCCCAATTTTTTTCTGCTGACTCATCCCACGTTGGCTCCTGAAATAACTTCAATTAATTCATTTGTGATTAAGCTTTGACGCTTGCGGTTATATAAAAGACTCAGATCTCTGAGAATCTCTCCACCATTACGAGAGGCATTTTCCATCGCTGCCATCCGAGATGCCTGCTCACTTAAGCAACTTTCCAAAAGAATCTTATAAAAAAATGCCTGAGCTGTCATGCGAGCTAAAGAATGGCATAACACCGAAGGAGAGGGCTCTAATAAATGAAGAGTCTCTCTTGTACCCTTGTGATAAAAAGGCTCTAGTGAAAAGGGCAAAAAAGAAGACAAGGCAACCTCTTGACGAATCATATTAAAAAAACGCGTATAGATGACGAAACAGCGGTCAATCAAGCCCTCATCAAAAAGAGAAAAGGCCTTATCACATACCTCTTGAGCCAAGGTAAACCCTGGACGTAATCCCATTGGATTTTTATAGAAAAGATCAACCCCCATCTTTTCAATCAAACCAGAAGGACGATTGCCAATCACCATCACGTAAGAGTTTTGCGATGCAGAGCCAGCCTCTTCATAGTGCCGACGAAAAAAGCGCGCTAATTGTACGTTAAATCCTCCACAAAGGCCCCTGTCTGCACCAACGACAATCCATAAAGAACGCTGGAAGGGTTTTTGAGAGGGACGCGGCTTACAAAAGGAAGGAAAATCACTGGGCGTCATCACAGACAAGACCTCTTGCAACCCCCTTTCCAAAAAGAGAGTTCGCTCATTAAGTCTGCCACTTTCCTTTTGAAATTGACGAAACTTAGCGGTCGCCACCATTTTCATAGCGGTCGTCATCTTCTGAGAAGAAAGGATGCTTTGCCGTCGTGTCCGAAGCTCTTGAAGCGTCGCCATTTTTTAAACAAATACCTTTGTAAAGTGTTCCAAAAACTGAGAGAGTTGTTCTTCTATCTCAGGATAAAGGGCCTTTTCCGTACGAATTGTTTTCAAAAGTTCTGGATGAGTTTCCCGAAGTTTTACCAAAAGCTCATCTTGAAAGCGTTGGACTTTAGCCACAGGACGCTGATCCAAAAAGCCGCGGGTTCCTGCAAACAAAAGAACTACTTGTTCTTCAACAGAAAAGGGAGCGTTTTGTGGTTGCTTTAAAAGATCTGTAAGCCGCTCTCCCCGCTGTAGCAATTTTTGAGAGGAGGCATCCAAATCAGAAGAAAATTGAGAAAAAGAGGCAACTTCCTGATATTGGGCTAACTCAAGCTTAATTTTACCCGCCACCTGACGCATCGCCTTAATCTGAGCTGACGACCCCACACGGCTGACGGAAAGTCCCACGTTAATTGCAGGACGAATGCCTTTGTAAAAAAGATTCGACTCCAAAAACAACTGACCATCGGTAATCGAGATGACATTCGTCGGGATATAAGCCGACACGTCTCCCGCCTGCGTCTCCACAATGGGCAAAGCCGTCAAAGAGCCGCCGCCCAAAGAATCACTCATCTTAGCCGCTCGCTCTAGAAGGCGCGAATGAAGATAAAACACATCCCCAGGATAAGCCTCTCGCCCTGGCGGACGCCTTAATAACAAGGACATTTGCCGATAGGCCACCGCATGTTTCGACAGGTCATCATAAATAATAAGGGCATGCATTCCGTTATCTCGGAAATATTCTCCCATCGCAGCACCCGCATAAGGAGCGATGAACTGAAGAGGTGCAGGATCTGATGCAGTAGCTGCCACAACAGTGGTATAAGAAAGCGCCCCATAATCCATCAAACTTTTGGTGAGCTGAGCCAATGTGGATCTTTTCTGACCGATGGAAACATAAATGCAGAAAACTTTATCGGGACTATTTTCCAGATGCCCTTTTTTCTGATTCAAAATCGCATCCAACGCCAACGTGGTTTTCCCCGTTTGGCGATCCCCAATAATTAATTCTCTTTGGCCCTTACCAATGGGAAAAAGCGCATCGATCGCCTTCACCCCCGTTTGCATCGGCTCAAAAACGGAACGCCGATCAATAATCCCCGGAGCCCGCTTTTCAACAGGCGCCATTTCACACTCTGTGAGCGCCCCGTGTCCATCAATTGGCTCTCCTAACCCGTTGACAACACGCCCCAAAAGCCCTTTTCCAACGGGAACTTCGACAATTTTATGAGTCCGTTTGACGATATCCCCTTCGCGCACCTGACGTACGTCTCCAAAAATTACGACGCCAACGGTATCCATTTCAAGATTGAGAGCCATTCCAAAAATGCTGTCTCTAAAGACAACCATCTCTCCCGATTGAACCTTCTCAAGTCCCCAAATCTTGGCAATCCCATCTCCCACTGAAATTACACGGCCAATCTCTGAAACCTCAGGGACAGTATTAAGCCCCTCAATTTCCTGTTTCAAAATAGAGAGAATCTCTGTGGGTTGTAAGGTCATCATCCTTTCCTTATTTTTTTAAATGGTTCAAAAAAGTTTTCACGGAACCATCAATCATAAGCCCTCGCCAAAACAAGATAGCACCCCCCAGAAGCTCTGAGTCTACTGTTGTTTCCAGTTTTGTTCCAATGGCATCCTTTGAAACCAGCATGTCTTTTATTTCTTCAAGCTCTTGGGAAGAAAACGTCTTAGCCGTGACTAATTGCGCCACATCACATCCTTGGGACTCTTCTTTTTTTTGAAAAAAATCCATCAAGCCAGGTAAAAATTTCAACCGACCTTTTTGTATCAAAAGAAACACCAGGTCACGCGTCGAGACATGGGCCTTGATTTTGTCTAAAAGCTTTCCCACAACACGTTTTTGAATCTGGCCCGAAAGTCCACCTTGAGAGAGCAGTCCCCATCCCAAAGCATCAGCCGATATCAAAGAGCGTAATGTCTGAAAATCCCTGACCAACACCTCAAGATTTAAAGAAGACGGGTCGCCTTCTAAAAGACGACCATACTGGGAAATGATGGGGTTTAAATAACGCTCCATAGCATTCCCATCCTCTTAAGACCTCATTCAAAAGTTACGTGACTGTGTCCTCTAAAAAACCGAAAAAATTTCCGATCTTCAAGGAGCAATTTCCATTTGACCAAAAAAGAAAGCAATTTCTTCTTTGGCTGATTCAAGACTATCGGAACCATGCACCGAATTCGCCTCTATTGATTCACCAAAATCCTTACGAATCGTCCCTTCGTCTGCATTCAAAGGGTTTGTAACCCCCATGAGCTCCCGATTCCGGTAAACAGCATTTTCTCCCTCAAGCACCTGAACCACGACAGCACCAGAACTCATAAAACGACAAATATCCCTAAAAAAGGAACGATCCCGGTGAACATGATAAAATTGAGCCCCTTGCTCTTCGGTCAGATGAAGACGCTTCTGGGCAATAATTCGCAATCCTGAATGCTCAAATCTTGCGTTGATAACCCCCGTTAGGTTACGGGCAGTCGCGTCTGGTTTAATAATCGAAAGTGTACGTTCCATAGCTCACTACAAATCCTTAACAATGATGAAATCTCTATACGCTTTTTAAGGAGCAAAAGGAACCCACAAAAAATTTTATGTTGCACCCCCCGTTAAATCCCCCCAAAAGGTCTTAACTTTTTCCCAAAAACTTGCGGCTTGAGGATTGCTTTTATTATTATCACCCTGCTCATCAAAGTTTTTTAATAACTCTTTTTGTTCTGGCGTCAGATGGACAGGTGTTTCCACTTGAGCATGAATATACATGTCTCCCCGTTGGGTGCTTTTCATTAAGCTCATCCCTTTTCCCTTCACGCGAAAACGATGCCCCCATTGAGTCCCCTCAGGAATAGAAAGGCGGACCCGTCCCCCTTCAATTGTGGGCACTTCAATACTACCTCCCAAAGCAGCCGTCGCCATCCCCATTGGAACACGACAATGAATATCACGCCCGTCCCTTTGGAACAGGGAGTGGGGACGCACACGGATAAACACATATAAATCGCCTGAAGGGCCTCCCCGCAATCCTGCTTCTCCTTCTCCTGAAAGACGAATGCGAGAGCCATCCTCAATTCCTGCTGGAATGGTGACGGATAATGTTTTTTCTTGTCGAACACGCCCTCCACCGTTACAGGGCTTACAGGGTTTTGAAATAATACGCCCCGCTCCGTGACAGGTGGGGCAGGTACGCTCAAGGGTAAAAAATCCTTGTTGGGATCGGATCGCGCCTTTTCCCTTACAGGTCTGACAGGAAGTGGGGGTAGATCCCTTTTCTGCCCCCGTTCCCTTACACTCCTGGCACGTCCCCCAAGTAGGAATCGTAATTTTGGTTTTTGTTCCTTTAAAAACCTCTTCAAGGCTTAGCTCCATATCGAACTGGAGATCGGCTCCCCGTACAGCCCCCGTGGAGGACTGACGACCCCGCCCATTACGGCCACGGCTGCCCCCCATAAGCTCGTCCAACATATCTTCAAAAATATCAAAACCACCCCCACCATTGCCAAAGGGAAAGCCACCGCTGTCATCACTAAAGCCCCCCTCGAAGGCTTGATGCCCCATGCGATCGTAGGCGGCACGTTTTTCGGGATCGCTTAAAACTTCGTAAGCTTCTGATATTTCCTTAAATTTTTTTTCAGACTCTTTATCTCCCGGATTTCGATCTGGGTGATATTGCATCGCCAATTTACGATACGCTTTTTTAAGAGCCTCAGCAGAAATATCCTGCTCTACACCTAATAATTTATAATAATCCTGTTTCGCCATTGAAAATCCAAAAAAACGTCATTAAAGTCCGTCCCACCATAAGGGAAATACATAAAAACTGCCAGAGGGCTTGACACCTTTGCCCCCCCCTCTCCGTTATTTCTTTGGGCTAGATTTTTTTGATGAGGCTGGATAAACTTTTCAAAAATCAAAAGGGGAAAATTAAATGGCGGATTTAGTAATCCAAAAGGTCTCTCAACTTGCAAAACTGGGCTTAACTCCTGAGGAAGAGGGAACCTTTCAAAAGGATTTAGACCGCTTGATTGACTTTGTGTCTGCACTTTCGGCCGTTCCAACAGAAGAGGTGGAACCTCTGATCAACCCCATGACAGAAGAAATTCCTCTTAGGTCAGATCTTGTCATTCAAGATGGATCGGTGGAAGAAATTTTGAAAAACGCTCCATCACAAGAGCAGAACCTATTTTTAGTTCCAAAAATCGTAGAATAGAAAAGATTTCTTACCATTTAAGAATCTTCCGGTAAGACTTCATTTGCTAAAATGAATCAAAAAGGAAGATGCTCCATGGCCCCTGAAAATCCTTCTGCAATTTTTTTGCTTCCAGATGGCAATCAGATCTCTCTTCCCGTTTTAAAGGCTTCCCTAGGGGCCGATGTATTGGACATTACCTCTTTTTACAAAGAAACAAATCTTTTCACCTTTGATCCAGGATTCTTTTCAACGGCCAGTTGCGCCTCAAGCATCACCTATATTGACGGCGACAAGGGAATTTTACTTTATCGCGGCTATCCGGTCGAACAACTGGCCCATTCTTTATGTTTTTTGGACACCATCTATCTGTTGCTTTACGGAGATCTTCCAAGCCCCTCTGAAAGGGAAAACTTTCAACAGACCCTCAACAATCACACCCTTCTCCATGAACAAGTCCATCAATTTTACAAAGGATTTCGGCGGGATGCTCACCCCATGGCGGTGATGGTAGGCGTTGTTGCGGCTTTATCAGCTTTTTATCACGACAGTCTTGACATCAAGGATCCAAAACAACGAGAACTCGCAAGCCTTCGATTGGTGGCGAAAATGCCGACTCTGGCTGCGATGGCCTATAAATATTCCATTGGCCAGCCTTTTGTGTATCCCCAAAACCACCTCTCTTTTGCTGGAAACCTTCTTTATATGATGTTTTCCACACCCTGTACGCCCTATACACCACCACCTGTTTTTGAAAAAGCACTAGATAAAATTCTGATCCTTCATGCAGATCATGAGCAAAACGCCTCCACCTCCACAGTGCGCCTGGCAGGATCAAGTGGGGCCAACCCTTTTGCTTGTATTGCCTCAGGTATTGCATGTCTGTGGGGCCCCGCCCATGGGGGGGCGAACGAAGCAGCCCTTAATATGCTGTATCAGATAGGATCTTGTGACCGCATTCCCGAATTTTTGAAACGGGCGAAAGATCCCCAAGACTCCTTCCGCTTGATGGGATTTGGCCATCGTGTATATAAAAACTATGATCCACGGGCCATAATTATGAAGGAAATTTGTGACGAAGTGCTTGATGCCTCAGGACGTCGGGCAGAGCCCCTCTTCCAGCTGGCTCAAGAATTGGAAAAAATTGCATCAGAAGATGAGTATTTTATTCAGCGAAAACTTTATCCTAATGTCGATTTTTACTCTGGCATCGTGCTAGAGGCCATGGGCATCCCTAAAAATTTATTTACTGTCCTGTTTGCCGTTTCTCGCGTTGTGGGATAGGTCGCCCACTGGAATGAAATGATGACAGATCCAGACCAAAAAATTGGAAGACCCCGTCAACTTTATACAGGGCCCCTTCCCCGTCCCGTACCCTCAAGATAATTCTTTTCTCAAAACAGCGGGATCTTTTTACAAAATTTCCCCTTTTTTATAGGGCTTTTGGAAAAGAATCTTTTATGAGATAATTACACAAATGATTTGAGGGAAAATTCTAGGAAATCCGATGTCCCATCATCCATTAACGTCGCCGCACCCCTCAACTCCCCAAAAGGGCCACCACATGGTCTCTGATAGCTTTGAGAAGCTCTCCTTTTACTGGCTTCACGTAACCCCTTTGGAAAAAATTCTACCGCGGTTTTTGGAAAAGCTTTACGCCCAAGGGATTTGCGGCGTCATCCGCACCCCCCACACCCACCGCGTTGAAGAGATCAACCGCCTTTTATGGACCTACTCCCCCGCCTCTTTTTTACCTCACGGAAATGGTATGGGTACCCATGGTGATCTCCCGTTTTGCGACGGATGGATTTTTTGAAGACCAACCCTTCTGGATTACATCCACAGAAGAGATCCCGCCGCAAGCAACCGTTTTGATTTTGATCGATGGCGCATCAGCAACCGATTTGTCCGCCTTTCATCGCGCCGTCTATTTTTTTGATGCCCATCAACCAGAAGAGGTTCAAAAAGCCTCTGCCTATGGAGAATCCCTCTTGAAACAGGGCATCCCCTCGCAAGTGCTTCTCCAAACGGCCACCGGTCAGTGGGAGGACAAGGGATCGTTTCAAAAGGATTTTTTCCTATAGAATTTTTTAAATAGAGACACTATTGGGAAAGCTTAAAATGCACACTTTTTCACGAACAGATTTTTTAGATACCGCTTCTTTTCAAAAATGTCGCACAGAAAAACAAAAGGAGATCATGGCTCTTAAGGAAAGACGCCGCGTCGCCGTTGGACCCTTTGCGATGTTTTATTTTGAATGTTTTGATACCCTGTGGTGGCAAATCCAAGAAATGCTTCGGGTTGAAGGAGGTGGGGAGGCACAGCTGGAAGAAGAACTCTCCGCTTATACGCCTCTTCTTCCCCAAGGATCAGATTTTCGCGTCACCTTGATGCTTGAAATTCCTGACGCTACTGAAAGGCTCTCCGTTTTAAAGCTGTTAGGAGGGATAGAACAAAAAATTGAACTTCATATTGGAAACACCTGTGTCACAGCTGTTCCTTTAGATCCTGAGGAAAATCGCACAACAGCAGATGGAAAAACTTCCGCTGTTCATTTTATACGCTTTCCCCTTCTGTCCCCAGAAAAAGCTTCTTTTTTACAAAGCACTCCGCCGGCCATCTTTTTGCAGATCACTCATCCCCATTATACTTTCAGATCTGAGATTCCCAAAAAAATGGTCCAAGAACTGCAAAAGGATCTTCTTTAATGGGAGTTTCTATTTTTTCGGCGGCAAAAAGGTTCTCAAAAGGGAGGTCAACACCATTTTGGCTTGGGCCGTTTTTTCTTGAAACTCCCCTTTGATCTTTTGAATCTTCATCACAGAATCAATACGATTTTTGAGAAATTCCCATGTTTTCTCATGATCCAAAGAGGTGTCCTTCAACCAATAGAGAAACGTCGCTCCGTAAACCCCCGAAAGTAGTAATCTTTTGGAATAATAATTCAAATCGGTTGAAGTGTCTCCAGCAGCTACCCACAAAGTATGAACCGTCTCTTGAAGAAGCTTAAACCCTTGACAGGTGTTGAGAGGATTTAAGAAAAAACGCGCCGCCTCAGCAACAGCGGCTTTTTGAGGTTCTAGAATTTGAAACCGCGTCCGGACGCCCCAAAAAATCCGTTCCCGCACTTTTAAATTTTCAAGAGGACCAAGAGAGAGGGTCGAGCGCAACTGGGCATCCACCTGACGACTCCAACAACAAAGAGCATCTTCAACTCCACCCGGAAACAAAGCCCATGCTGTAACAGTAGGATACCCCATCTCTTCAGCCGCTATCTCAAGAATAGTCTCCTTCCACCCCTTTGTCCCAGCTAAAGAAATGGCATGGCCAAGAACTTTTGCCTTTAAAAGGCTGTTTTCTTGAGGGGAGAGGCCTTGAAAAGAAAGGGCTTTCTCTTTCATTCTGTGTTCCTTTGACGATTTTCTTGACACGCTTTTATACAACTTGCCATTTCTGAACCGCAACCCTCTTCCGACAGGGCGATACAGCCAATTCCTGTGTCAAGACAGAGATCATCACAGCTTTGTCCAGAAGAAGCCCCATAAACGGGCGGGACCATCATCCCACTGAACCCAAACAATAAAAGTCCTATCTGCTTGATATCCATTTTACCACTCCTAGACAAAACCTTTCTTTAGACTAACAAGTAATTTTGCCAAAATGGTTAATACTGATTAAAAAAGGCGAAAAAAATCTGTCAAACAACAAGAAAGCCCCCGCTTCTTGCTCTTGCCTTTTTCCTGAAAATTTTTCCAAAAGGCCATCCCTTCACTAAAGAAACCCTGGAAAGAAGGCTCTGTCAACCGCATTGCCATCATCGGCAGGGGGGCATCTAGAACAAAAGGTCCAAAAGTGACCTTTAAATCATAACGCGATTTGTAATTTCCTGAAAGGTTTTTGAAACCGAGACAATAAAGGTAATGTAATTTAAAAAAGCCTTAAGCGCTTGGGCAGTTTCTTGAAACTTCAAAGCAGCCTCCACCGGATCGACATCTAATTGTTCATCTCGCCAAGAGGCATAAGAACTAGAAAGTCTTTCATAAAGTTGGATTTTTTCTTCAAAGGATGTTTTGTGTCCTGAAATTTTTGTAATCCCATCCATAATTTTATGATAGGACTCATCCAAAGCACCTCTGAAACAGTTCAAATCTTCACTTGTGGAATTAGGATCTAATTGAAGAAACTCACACAACACCCTTACAGCGGCTTGGAAATCATTCGCCTTTAAAGGAAGGGAATAGACTTCTTGATTTTTAGCATAAAACACAAGAGGATTTT
>CAZGKG010000017.1:11306-16410 GCA_964525615.1 uncultured Rickettsiales bacterium
CATTGAGAAAATAATCGGGCAACTCCTCAAGTCTTAACAAGGAATTGCTTGCGTCCGCGACCAGTTTGGTATTGATGGGCTTTTGATCCACTTGGGTGCCACTAAAAAGATACCCATAGTTAGCATCATAGCTATTGAAAGAATTCACAAGGACCTCAAGATAATGTCGTATGTTTTCTTTTACGATATGGGTGGATTGAAAACTCCCTGGCATAATTTGGCTTGCATCATAAAATTGCCCGATACAATTGGTTAATGTTTCACCAATCCCCTCAAGAACCCCACAATAGGTATCCAAAAAAAGCTTTTGCTGTTCGTAAAATTTTTTTAAATGCTGGGCCGTTTGAAATTGGGAAAAAACCCCCTGAAAATTCCAAGCTTGAGAAGACACATCAGCGTAAACCTTCGCTGTACACAATGTCGTGTATTTTTCTCCCGCCTCCCCCAAATTTTCATTTAAATTGCGTAAATTTTTTAACAAAGAGGGACTGGAGAGAGAACCTTTTAGTTGAATAGAAAAGGAATTAGAACCAGACATCAAGACTCACTCCTTTAAAGTTGAGCAAAGATTGATAAAAAATATTGATCTAAGGAATAGGTGTTTCCGATCAGTTGCATGACGGTTCTTAGGTATTCATTCCAAGCAAGCTGTTGAATTCGGTTTTCGTTTTCATCAACCCCTTGGCTTTCGTGCAACTGATCTGCCCATTTTGTTTCAATGGTCTGCATCACACGAGACACGCTTTGGGCACTAGAAGCTTTTTCTGCCATACGGGAAAAGAAAAGTCGCCCATAATCAAAAACATTTAAGGATTGGGCAGAAAAGTCCCCGGCCGCTTGAAAATTCCATTTTTCGCCGTCGATCGCTCCTAAGGCAATTAAATTACGCCAATCCGCCATTTGAAGAGCTGTATCTCCCACCTGAAAAACTGACAAATCCGACAACAAACCATGGGCCATTTCATGAGGATCCTTCAAAATACGGGGATTCACTTGAAGATCTGAAGCAGCACCGGTGACATCACCAGAATCCCTTTGCCTTTTGGGATCGCCGATCAAAAGATCATTTAAGCCTAAGCTCTTCAAGAGATCTTTTGCATCCTCACTCAGCCCACGGAAGGCAAGTCCATGACCTTCTCCTGGAACCGTGAGCCGCAATTGCTTTTTCTCGAGGTGCTCGCCTTCCCACCAAAAAAGGACCCCCAATTCGTCTTGAAGGGTCTCAAGCAAATCTTGAAGAGTTTTAACCGTCGACAGATCAATATCCACAAACGCCTCTGTCGTACCGTCTCTATGGGAGACACGAGCAGCTCTTAAAATTCCACTTTTCCCAGACCAATTCAAAGCAGCATCAATTTCTCTGCCACTTAAAAGGGAAGACGGCGCAAAATAGGAAGATCCCTGGTTATGAATATCATTGACATGCTCTTGAAAGGTCGATGCCCACGCATCTAAAATTTCTTGGGCGTTCGTCAGGATCGAATCCCGCAAGGTAAGCAACCCCGAAAGTTTTCCTGACATAAGCAAGGGAGTGATGTCTTTTTTCATGGTATCACAACGCACCTCAATGCCACTGAGGTTTCCTTTTTCCAATTTATTGTGGGCACTCATAAAACCCGATTGAGAAAAGTCCAGCTGACTCACATGGTTTTGCGTCACAAGAGGAACCCCATCGGGACCAAAAAGATCCTTAAAGGCACTCATCATACCATCAGGCGTTTTCTCACTTGATTCTGTCACCTTTAAATAAGAAGAAAGCTCAAGAAAGATCGCATCCCTATCGTCTTCCACAGAAAAGGCCGCTTGATCATGGTGTTTATGATATCCGATGGCTTTGTTATATTCGAAATAACTTTTCAAAAGGGTATTAATTCTCCCAACGGTCGCATCAATTTCGTGATCGGCTTTTTGACGTAACGCTTGAATCCCTTGTGAGAGATGATTAAATCCCTCTACGATGAATCGTGCATTTAAAATCACATTCTCAAAATAAGAAGAGGTTCCTGGAGCTTGGGTTGGTGACTGAATAGACTCGAAGAAACTTTGAATACGACCCGACAGGTTTTGGGATTCAGACCCCACCTCCCCCATCAACACCTGAAGCTCCTCTTGATAGGCGGAAAGCACCGTGCTTGAACCTAAATTTAATTTAGCCTTCCCAAGTTGACGAAGGGTCAGAGGATCTGAACACCGCTGCAAAGATCCTAAAGCAACCCCTACTAAATGGGGACTTACCTTTGTCGTCATTAAACGAGGTTGGACAGAAACATACTGAGGATTTTGACTGTTGACCTGATTTTGAGAAATCGCTTGATAAAATCTTTGACCTGCAGTAATGCCTTGAGAAAGGATTGTTGTTGTTGGCGAACCCATCCCTATATTCCTTTTTGTCCTATCGTTAAAGACTGTCGGGAAAAGTGCAAAAAACAGACCTATTTCTTTAAAAATCCAATAGCTATGTTGAATTTAAAAGTTTTTTTCTGCTTGAGCGGTAAGATTTACAGTTAAAAAAGATGTTTCACTCTTTAGAAAAAGGTCTGATATAAATTATGAATTCCCTGATCAAAGGTTTTGGTAAACAATGTGGTATCATCCATTTATCTGGCATCGGAGGAATTGGCATGAGCGGGATCGCGCAAGTCCTCCATGCTCAAGGCTATTGCGTTCAAGGAAGTGATATTGTCGATAGTCCCCTTCTAAAAACTCTTCGGACTCAAGGGATTCAAGTTTTTATAGGGCACGCCGCTTCCCATTTACAAGAGACCAGTTGTTTGGTGGTTTCTTCTGCGATTTCTTCTGAAAATCCTGAAATAATCGCCGCAGAAGAAGCGAACATTCCAATCCTCAAGCGGTCAGAGATGCTGGCAGAATTGATGCGTCATCGCCCTTCTATTGCGGTTTCTGGAACTCATGGAAAAACTACCACCACATCCCTTGTCGCCACCCTTCTCGATCGGGCCCAATTAGACCCCACCGTCATCAGTGGTGGTATTATCAACACCTATTCCAGTAATGTACGGATTGGTAAAGGCGATTGGATGGTGGTAGAGGCGGATGAATCGGATGGGACTCTGGTAAAATTACCAGCAACAATTGGAATCGTCACCAATATTGACCACGAGCATATGGAGTTTTTTAAAACAGTGGACGCCTTGGAGAGAGCTTTTTATCAATTTGTGGACCATCTGCCCGCCGACGGCTTAGGCATTTTATGTGTCGACCACCCACGGGTAAAAGCCCTTAAGGATCAATTCCCTCACAAACAAATTCTAACCTATGGCTTCAGCCCTGAGGCCCAGTTCCGAGCCAAAAACAGTCACTTTACCCCCCATGGGATGCGTTTTGACGTGGTGCTTCCCGGAGGTAGCGTGTGGGAGGGCTTAGAAATCGCTCTTTACGGTGAACACAATGTGGAAAACGCCTTGTCCTGTATCGCCCTGGCCTATCATTTGGGCATTTCAGAAGCAATCCTTCGAGAGGTTTTTCAAGAATTTCAAGGGGTTCGGCGGCGGTTTACCCAAACAGGCATTTGCCAAGGCGTGACCGTCATTGATGATTATGCCCATCATCCCCAAGAAATTCGGGCGGTGCTGAGAGCCGCTAAAGGAATCTGTCGGGGACGGGTGATTGCCGTCTGTCAGCCTCATCGTTATTCGAGACTGGCCCATCTATTCGAGGATTTTAAAGCCTGTTTTCATGACGCCGACGACCTCATTTTGTTGCCCATTTATGGTGCAGGTGAACCCCCCTTAGATCTTTCCTCGAAAGACTTAGAAAAGGCCGTCTCGGGCGTCTCGGGCAATGTGCAGTATTTAGGAAGTTTTGAGGATGTCGCCCCTTATGTCAAAGAACGCATGCAATCAGACGATATGATTATTTGTTTAGGCGCCGGAAGTATTACCCATCTTGCTCAACGGCTTCCTCACGAGTTGATGGCTACCCTTGTATAACAAAGCCCCTTTTCCCGTTTAAAAAAAAATAAAGCAGGGTTAAGGCCTCGGCCCAGGCCTTATCTCAACCAACACGCCATTTCCCAAGCTTTTCAGAACATGGGTTGGGTTCTTCCTCCCCTCCCCCCTTTTACTTAAGAGACACAATCTCGTGGCGGGGAATGAAAGTTGGGGGGATTGTGGAATCGCCTTGATCCACATCAGCGACCGATGAAGGTGAAGAGCAGTCTTGTGCCCTTGAGTCAGATCCTGACATTTTGAATCTCTCTTCTGCTACTGGCGATGCTGGTGAGTCAAATGCTCTACTAGATGCTGATTCCTCCTCTCGTCGGTAAGCTCTTTCCTCTTCTGATGTTGATGAAGTTGAGGCTAATAGCGCTGCAGCATCCACATCAGTGGCTTGCGCTACTCTAAGAGAGTCGAAACTTGTCAGAAGTGCAATTACTCCTTCTGCCTCTTTGGTTGCATTGTCTAATCCTTCGGTTTGTGATACTGCCTCCTCTGCTGCTTGAGGACGTTCTCTCTGTTCTGCCAATTGAGCTTCTACTTCTTGATGTGCGCTCTGTTCTGTCTCTCCTTGAGTTTTGAAGTCTTCCTCGAGAGCTTCTGCCTCTGGTTCTGCTTCTTCACGCTCTCTTGCTTGAGGCTCTCTCTCTTCCCCTTCTGGACGTGCTCTCTCTTCATCTAACGGAGCTGCCTCTGCTGAGGTAGGATTATCCTCTCGGGACCATGAGAAAAAATTATTAAGTACTTGTGATATTTTTGGTAAAAAATTTATTGATTTTAAATAACTAGACTGAGCTGGTACTTTTGTTACCACGACTTGTCCACCTTTGTCTGCTGCCGCTAGTAATTCCGCTGGTGCTACTTGACGACGTGCTCTCTGTTCTTCCGATTCTTGAGATACTCGTAGAGCTTTCAAGAGTTCCTGGATGGCTTCGTTTGCCCCTTGGGTTACAGCGTCTGATCTTTCTTCTTTTAATTCAAATAAAAAACGAACTCCTTCAAATGCCGCTTCTCGACGTGCTTGTTCTTCCGCCAATCGAGGTGACTCTTCTTCTTCTTCTGCTGCTGCTGCTGCCGCTGCCGCTGCTGCACGCTCTATTTCTAACCGGGCTTCCGCTTCTCGAGGCACTTGTTCTTCCGCCAATCGA
>CAZGKG010000018.1:0-16292 GCA_964525615.1 uncultured Rickettsiales bacterium
TTCGGGATTCAAACTGACAATCCACGTACTTTCTGCTGCATCCCAATGCATCAAAACTTCTGGTATCATCGCATGGAAATTTTCCCTTTGAAAGACAAGCCCCGGTTTGGGGGATAAACGTCTGATTTCTTGAAACATTTTCCGAAGAATCTCCTCGGAAAGCCTGGTTTTCCGGGCTAGAAGGGCGATTTCTCCTTTTGCTACAAGATCCAGATTGTCGAGAAGCACATGATAATCAGGAGTCAAAAGCCCTCTATCTTGTAATTGAGTTTTCAAGCAGTCTTTCAAATTGCAGGCACAAACACCAGAAGGATCAAAGCGTTGCATTTGCTTGAGGACATTTTCCACATCGATCAAGGAGCATCCTAAATGATGGGCAATTGATTCAAGGTTGCCCTCAAAATACCCTGTTGGTTGAATAAATTGTACAAGATGCCCTGCAATCAGCCGTGAAAGCTGCGAAGTTATTTGACTCCCCACCTGTTGCATGAGATGCTCGTGAAGGGTTAACTCATTCGCAGGAACAAGGGATTCTGGCATGTCTTTCAGATCAATTCCTTTGCCCCCTGGAATTGTACTTTCAAAAGAAAGCCCCCCTCCCTCCAATGTATGTTGAGAAGTTAATGGGGCTTCTTCTTCTGGTCCATCGATTCCCATTGTCAAGAAAGGATTTTCTTCAATATTATTTTGTAAAAATGTTTCCAATTCTTGATAAGAAAGTTGCAAAAGGTGGATCGCCTGCTGCAACTGTGGCGTAATAGTTAAAGAAGTTGATTGATAGAGGCGAAAATTTGAGTCCATAAAATGTCTATAAAGCAAAAAATCTAGAGAAGGATTAAGATGAATGTTTTTGAGAAATAGGATTGGTTTTTGTGGCAAAAAATACTCTCTTTTGGGAGGGAATCACACATGACATCTGCGCAATGGGAAGGGGCCTCTTGGAAACTTCTGTCCTGCCTTTGCTTTGCAATCGCGAACGGATTCATCAAATGGCTTTCCCTGCGTCTGCCCTCTGAATCAATCGCTTTTTTTCAAAACTTTTTTGGCTTTCCTTTTAAGGTCTCCACGAATCTCTTGGAGAACACAACGTCCCACTTTACAAATCTGGCGTGTTGTCGCTTCGTGTATTGGGATTCTTCTGTGGTATAAGGCAATCTCTCTGATGCCGATAGGACAAGCAGTTGCCCTCAATTTCACAGGTCCTTTAATTACGATTTTAGGAGCCTATCTGTTTTTAGGAGAACAATTGACATCAATTCGCTTTTTCTCAATTGTTTTTGGATTTTTAGGAAGCATTCTTATTGTAAATGCTCGCTATTTAACAGGCGAAATCCCTTGGGGAAGCCAGGGATGGATCATGCTTTTACCCCTAGGATCCGCCGCTGCCTTCTCTGTATGCACTCTGTTAAATAAAAAATTAACCTCCTATGATTCCCCAATCACAATTGTTACCTATCTCATGGGATCTATGATTCCCTTTTTGGGTATTGTGAGCTGGACTAACTGGGTTTGGCCGTCGCCAACGGATCTACTGTTATTATTTTTTCTTGGGGGAATTGGAGCACTTGCTCATTTTTCTTTAACGCGCTCTTTTACCTGCAGTGATGTCACTTTTCTTTTACCTTTCGGGTCAACACGCTTGATTGCAAGCGCTTTGATCGGACTTTTCTTTTTCGGGCAACCCCTCAATTTTTTTGTATTCATGGGATCAACCATTATATTGGGAGCGCTTTTTATTCTCAGCTATTGGGATAAAGAAAGAAAGGGATCCCGTTGGGGAAGAATCCCTCGCCTGTTTTCTAAATCAACCCCTTAAGGGAGTCACGATTGATTTTAACGTGATACCGAGCACGCAAAGATTGCACAAGGGATTGAATCAAATCTTCTTCCGTCATCCCTTTTATTTGATCCGAAAAAGCGGGGAAATTAAGAGCCTGCTGTTTTTCGGATCCTTTTTTAATGGATAAAAGAGTTACGAGATAAACGCCTCCTTGAAGGGCTTTTACAAGACGAAAATCTCCAATGCCCATTTCAAAAAGAATTGTCTTCACCTCAGGAGGCACCGCCGTATCTTCACCAGCGCCACGCCCCAAAGAAACCCAAGGTAACACTTTAAAGCCCTGAAAAGACTTTTCCCCCGATTCAAAAGCCTTTAAAAGCTTTTTTCCAATCTCCAAAGCCCGTTTTTCCTGTTGCTCCCTCTGCCATAGCGCAAGGGCTTGATGCTGAACAGCAGCAAAAGGCGGAATATGGGAGGGCAAAGATTTTGTTACCTGACACACATAGTAAGTGCCACCCCCCACTCCCTTCACGACAGGCTCTTGCCCCACAGGAAGTTGAAAAACCTCATTGAGAATTTCTTGCTGTAAGGAGGGATCTTTTTCAAGGACTTCTAATCCTAAAATCTTTTGTCCCTCCAGAACCCTCCGGGAAACCTCCCAAACAGAATGAAGCTGAAACTGGTACCTTGAGGCCACATCCTTTAAATCAGGTTTTGCAGCAAGATCATCTTCCAGCTTTTGGGCCTGTTCATGAGAGAATCCCTTCAAAACACCATAGGAAAAAGAACGTTTTTCAGGCAAACGAAATCGCTCCTTGTCACGATCGTAAAAGGCTTCCAATTCACCTGCAGCCGGTTGAGAAACCTCAAGACCTTCACTCCCCACAAATAAAAAAGCCCCCTGACGTTCTTGAAACTGGGCATTTAACAAAAGACGGCTCAGGCTATCAGAAGGCTGAAAAGGGGCTAGAAACCCCGTTAACAACTGCCGACGCCTTAATTCTTTTTTGAAAAAAGCTAAAAATTGTCTTTCATGAAGACCAGAGCTTTTCAAAAACTGCAGAAATTTTTTACGAGAAAACTTTTTATCTTCCCCGTGGAATTGAGGATCCTTGATAATGGCCTCTTGAACACTACAACCACTGATCGCTAATCCTTGTCGATCTGCCTCTTTATCTAAAACTTTACGTTCAATCAAGTCTGTTAAGATAGAAAAAGCTAACCGGGAGGCAATCACCTGTTCTTGAGTCAAACGCCTGCCCGTTTTATACTCAATCTGGGAAAGACGAATCCGTAATTCATGATGAAGATCCTTCGCAAGAATCTCAGAATCCCCCACCGTTGCCACAACAGCCGAAGACTGATCCCTTGTGAAGATATCACTCACCCCCCAAAAAATACCCATGCTTATCGCCAAAAGGCCAAGAAGAATCTTTGCGGGCCAAGAACTTCCCCAACGTCTTAAGGATTCAATCATTCCTCACCTTTATCTTTTTAAAAATTAATTACGCTTCAAACAAAAACAAATAAAAAGTAATATAAAAAAACACCAAAACAAAGTGTCAAAAATATCAGAATATAGAAATCAATCGGTACTAAAGGTCTCATCCCCATACTCCTTTTTTTAGCCTCCACCATACTTTTTTTTACTGACCTTGAAAAGACAATGAAAAAAACTCTTGAGTGTAGCGCTAATCCTAGAGGATAAAATCCAGTGAAAAAATTTTTCTGATTGGGTGAATTTTTCTAAAAATTCCCCATTGATTCCAAGATAGGAGTCAAGAGAGGTCTCATGTCACAAAAATTTTCTCCAAAAAAACAAAAGCTTATTTTTCTATCATATAAATCCGCTGTTGAATGAATTTCAAATATTACCAAATCCGATAAAAAAATAATTCCCCAAAATAAAAAAAAGACCTTCTTAGAAGCCCTCTTTCAAGAAAATCATCTCCCTCTCAGGCAAAAAACAACATCTCGCCTAAACGTAAGGGAAAAATCCAAAATCCCAAGTTTCCAATTCTAAAAAATAAAAGGCAATCTTGCCTTGCACAAGGAAAATCAAGCAATTCCAATACAATAAAAGCACACTTGATGCATCTTTTTTTTCTTAGACTTATCTAAAAATTTACCTTTGGCCGTTACAAATGGGGCATATTTTTAAAGATTTTTTATTTTATTAAAGCAGTAAATCCCTATGATGCATGACGGTTCCATTGATATGTTGGCTCAAGAAAGTTTTCCCTCACACTTTCTGTTAAAATTTTTCCAAGATTTTTATTGTGAGGTGCTTCGAGAGAAAGAACGCATTCTTTCTCAAAAAATCTATAGCTCTCTTGAAAATTTTTCCATGGAACAATCCTTTAATAAATCTCCTTCCTTAGAGGAAGAGACCCTCAATATTCTCAAAAAACTTCAAAATCTTTTGGACGAACAAGCGATTGCTGCAAATCATGAAGGCGGGGCTTTTGGTGTCGCTTGCTATCGAGAAGCACAATACATTATGGCAGTTTTGGCCGATGAAATTTTTCTCAGTCTTCCTTGGGAGGGTCGGAGATACTGGGAAAAATCTCTTTTAGAGCAAAGACTCTTTGGGACCCATAGAGCGGGAGACCTTTTTTTTAGAAATCTAGAAAGCTTCCTCAACAACAGAGATTTACTCAAGAAGGAAATCGGAATTCTTTATTTAAATGCCCTCGGTTTGGGGTTTAGGGGAAAGTTTCGAGGATTTGATGATGAAGGAGTCATTGAAAGCTATAGAGAAAAACTTTTTATGTTTACCTACCATCAAAAACCTACATTTTTTCAAGGACATAGTCTTTTATTCCCGGCAACAATCACTGCAACAATTGAAGGTGCAGTTGAACAGGAAGCAGGAGACTCACGCACATGGTTTCTGATTTTCTGTGCTGCTTTTGGTTTGTACCTCTTTCTTTCTTATGGCGTTTGGTACGGCGTGACCCATTCTCTCTCGCGCACAACAAGCGCAATTCTGGAAGATGCAAGAACGTTTTCATGATAAAAGGATGATATCGGTTGATGCTTTTGGTTGATTTTTTTTCTTCTCCTAAATATTGGGGCTGGTTTTTAATCATCCTCGTGGGGATAGGTCTTTTCTTTGCGCTTTTTTTGGTGTTCCGTCGCTTTTTTCTTGGAACAGTAGAAACAGTTAATGGAGGACCTATTGGTCCTCATGAAAGTTTTAGCTCAAGAAAAAAGAAGAAATTGGGACACTTTTTTTCTCGTTACGGATATTTCCCTAAAGATCCCTTAAGTCGTTCCTTTGTCAATGCGCTGTCTTTTCTAAAAAATGTTATAGGAGGCCGTTGGTATCGTTATCGTCTTCCGTTTTTTATTGTTTTAGGAGCCTCTGGTTCAGGAAAAACCACTCTTATCAGTAGTTTAAAATTGCCCACGCTTAAAGGAGACGATCCAGAGGTAGATTTAGACTCTCCTTGCAATTGGCATTTTTTTGATCAAGGAGTTCTTTTAGATGTTTCTGGCTCTTTAATATTAGAGGAAAACACTCTGCAATCAAAAGAAGAGGAATGGAATCTTCTTTTGAATTTACTTTTAAATTATCGCCCGAATCGACCTTTAGATGGAATCGTCTTAACAGTTTCAGCACAAGAGCTTTTAACCCGAGACGAAATTGAGCTTAGAACAAGGGCACAAGCGCTTTCTTTGAAATTGTGGCAAGCCCAAAAAATCTTAGGTCTTAAATTGCCCATTTTTATGATCGTCACTCATTGTGATCACGTTGTAGGATTTTCAAGCTTTTCTAAGGAAATTCCCACAACACGATGTGATGATATTTTCGGATGGTCTAATCCCTATCCATTAGAAACGTCCTATAACCCTTTATGGGTTGATGAATCTTTCCAGCAAATGACAGAGAGGATTATCCGCGTTCAGCAGGAAATTTTTGCTCATGGAAAGATTCATTCCGAAAAAGATGGCCTTCTTCTTTTTCCGAGTGAATTTGAAAATTTAAAAAGCCCGTTAAAAGTTTACATGGATCACCTTTTTAAGGGCAGTCCGCTCAGAGAGCAATCCTTCTTAAGGGGAATTTTTTTTTCAGGAGACAGTCATGAGAAATCCCTTTATGAAGAAAAGATTTTACAAAATTTAGAATTTTCTTTCGATAGTGCTTTAGGGGATGCCAACCCTTCCGCCTTTGGCTTAAAAGAAACATTTTCTTTTCGTGCGCGCTCTCTTTGTTTTACAAGTGAGCTTTTTCGAGAAAAAATCTTTTTAGAAAAAGGACTTATTCGTTTTACACGCAACAAAATACTCGCCAACAACCGCTTCCTGCGTCTTGCTCAAATAAGTTTTTTCCTTCTGTTCACAGGGGGAATTTTAGGATTAATGAATTCATATAATAATCTTATATGCGCCAGAAACATTCTTCTGCCAAACATCAATCGTATTGGATACTCTATTCAAAGATCTCTTTCAGAAGAAAATCGCTTGTCTTTGGATCATCATTTTTTCCAACAACAAGCTCAGCTTATTATGCAATTTCTAACGGAAATTCATTCCGAAAGCCTTTTTTCAATTTTCATTCCTGCCTCCTGGATGAGCCCTCTTGATCACAGTATTAGAAAAGTTTTAACGGTAGCGTATGACGTGGTTATTTTGCGTGCCGTTGCTTACAAAATTCGTGAGCGAATTGAAATGGCGATTATGGGGAATCTTCCAGAGCTTGATCCTATTTCTGAGGAATCAAAAAAAATTAACCCTACCCAAACGCCTTCTTTTTTAATGGTCCAACAATATGTGGAAGAAATGAGCTATCTTCAAGATTTACTCTTGAAATATAATGATCTGACGCAAACGGCAAACTTAAAGGATTTTGGTCACATCCTGGAAGGACTTTTTGGGAAAAAGCTTTTATCTTCCTTTTACGAGGATAAAAACGGTATCTATAAAAAAGCGCTTTCAGACAGTCACACCCAACCCATCAGTTTTTATCACTATACGAAAAGAGCAACAGAGCAGCTGAGTCAGCTCATCAAAGATTTTCTTGAGGAATCATTCCATCCTGCCAATCTCACCCCTCAACTTGAGAAACTTCATAAAGCCTTAACAAAATTTAGTCAGGCAAAAAAATCCTACAGCCTTGATGAGCTTCGCGAGTTGCTAAAAGATTTAAGTGGTATCATTAATACTTTTTCAAGTCCTCAATCGACATGGCTTAAAAAGAAAACCTTTAATTTAGGGAGTGGGTTTCAAAAAGTAAGCAATAAAATTGGTTCTTGTAATTTTTTCGAAGCCTCGATCATGGATACATTTTTAAAAGACTGCGAGGTCCATTTTAATAAATTCCGAGGCCTTTTGGCGGGATATCGGTCTCCTCTGACGGGTCCTCTATTCCTTGCAGAAAAGGAAAATGGCTCTTTTATTTCCCCAAGCCTATTCAATCTTCAGGGATTTTTGAATTTGTTATTGACCCAATCTTTTATGTCCTCTTTAGAACCTCGCACCATAGAAAAAGTCATTCCCTCTGATATGATGATTTTATGGAATTATAAATCCCTCAATGACTCATTAAAAACTATTAAAGATTTTAATAGTTTTTTTTCAACAAAAGTATCAGCCATCCCCGAAAACACACAAATGATCCTTCGGGAAATTTGTTTAAAAGGGCTTTTTTCCTCCTTAAGCACTAAAATTAAAGAGGCACAGCAAATTGTTCCCTTCTTTAAAAACGATCTGATCACGTCCCCTGAGGAAAATTATCTACCAGAAATTCAAAACTTAAGATCTGTTATACCTGCTTTGACTGCTTTAATGGAAGAAATTCGAGCAGTAGGAGTTCAGGATCTAAAGAAAGATTTCCAAGAGGTTATTAAGAACCAATGCCTCAGAATTCTTGAAAAAATTGATGAAATTTTTGAAGGGGATTCGCCTTACGAGCCTCAACAAGAATCAATCACTCATTGGCGGGGCAAAGAACAAATTTTCCAATCTTTTGGTGTGGGAGATGAAACACAACTTGTCGCTCATCTGAATCTGCAAAGACAGAGGATGAATTATTTAGGGCGTGAATTTGCTGAACCAATCGTAAAAATTTTAGCGGTTCTTTATGAAAAGGACTTAGGAAAACCAGCTGTTTTAGAGAAGTGGGATCAAATTTTAACCCAACTTAATCTTTATCAAAGGGGCAGTTCTAATGCCATTCTCTCTTTAGAAAAATTCATCGCTATAGATCTCACCCAAATGAATGTCGCGAACTGTCCAATGGTTTTAGCCTCTGTAACGGAGGATGGCGGCAATTATTTTAACACAAAGCAAGAAAAACTTCGGTCTCGCTTGAAGGCGCAATGTAAATCAGCAAACCTTAAAGCGTCCGAGTCTGCTTACATAAAATTGGCCAATCTTTTCAATTCAACCCTTTCCGGCCGTTACCCCTTTGTCCCCAGAGGATTTACAAAATATCCAGATGCAACTATTGAGGACGTTGAGAATTTTTACAAACTTTTTGAAGCACAAGGTTACTATGCGATTGAGCTTTTACGTTTGAAGGTAAAAAAGCAATCTTGTGCCCGTAAAGCCTTGAACTTCTTGCTGAAAATGGAAAAATTACGCCCTTTTTTCAATCTGTTGTTACCTAAAATTTCAGAAAAAGAACCAGAAAAAGAAGCGACCCCCTCTTTACCTTTTGAGATCAATTTCAGAACAAATAAAAGTCGGGAAAAGGAAGCCAACCAAATTATTTCCTGGATTTTGAAAATAGGAGAAGAAACCTACGAATTCTCTGATACAAAAATCAAAGGACGTTGGTCCTACAACGATGAGATCGCACTAGAAATGCGCTGGGCTTTGGGAAGCCCCTACCATCCGATACAGGTAAAAGCACAGCCCGCTTTGGAAAGTGGTCCGTTGACTGCCACTTTCAGATATAAGGGGTGTTGGGCTTTCTTGAAGATGCTTGAACTTCAAAAACCTTTTGTTTCTGATTTTCCGGATAGTAAGGATCCCTCCCCCTCAACCCTCCGGTTTGATATTCCAACAGCTTTAAAGGATCCTATTTATCAAGGAATTTCTTCACAGGAAAATATTTCTGAGAAATCACCACCAGTCGCTAAGGTCTTTATGAGTCTCAATCCAGTTTCTCCAGAGTTAAAGAGCTTTACTCTTCCCTTATTCCCTGTAGAGGCGCCACCGCTCTCCCTTCTAGAGGCGACAAAGGTTTCAGGAAAAGTTTTTAAAAAACCTAAAAAAAGTTTAGCTTCTGATAATTGCGGGACTAGTGAATCTTGCAAAAAACCGAAAAAAAGTAAGAAAAAATCTATCTCCTCAAGAAAGAAGGGAAAGAAAAAATGAATCTTGTCTCTCTTGAGCCCCAATTGAAAGAAGTATTAAGGGAAATTCCTGGAATCAATCCTTGCGGAGATTTTATTCGTTATAGCCCGCTTTATGATTCTCTTCAGGAGGAGCGCCGTTTAGACGAAGGGGAAGAGCTGCCTGAGGGTGTTTGGCAGGCGGATATTAAGAAAACCGATTGGTCTAAAGTGGTGACTCTGTGTCTGTCCATACTGACTGAGAAATCTAAAGATTTACAGGTAGCCGTTTGGCTAGTGGAAGCCCTTCTTTTAACAAACGGTCTTGATGGGCTAGAAAGAGGGATTCAATTACTCAATGAGTTGTCGTTGAAGTTTTGGAAAGACCTTTACCCTTTGCCAGAAGATGGTGATTGGGAAGTCCGTCTCGCCCCTTATGACTCTCTTGATTACCAGATCCCCAAAAGCCTTTTTTTACTTACCGTCACATCCCCAAGTTCTAAAGATTTTTTACGATACAACTTGGCAGATTGGATTGATGCCTCCCACGGAGAGATGATGCATCGAAAAAAGAAGGAGAATCAAAATTCTGAAAAGTTCAAGGGACGCGTCCTTTTTTCAGATGTTGTTGGAAGTTTGCGAAAAACGCCTCTTTCTTTTTATACCCATCTGGAAGAAAAAGCTCAGGGAATTTTAAAAATTTCTGACACATTAAACCAAACAATTGGAGAAAAAATTGGCTCCCATGTCAGTCTTTTCTTTCGTTTAAAAGAACAGATCAATGTTATATTAAAGCACCTTGCTACTTGGAAGCCTCAGGCTCTCAAGCAAGAGGAAAGCAAAGTAATCCCAAAAAATTTGACCAATATCGATGCATCAGAAGATATTCTTTTCATTGAAAATTCTTCTAATGGCACTCCTGAAAAACATCTCGCATCTCGTTCTAACGCTTATGACACTTTAGGAAAAATAACAGATTTTCTCTTAGAGCAAGATCCTCACAGCCCGACCCCCTATCTTTTGAAGCGCGCGATGGGATGGAAAGATAAAAACTTGCCAGAGGTCTACAGTGAATGGTCCCAAAGCCCAGAAGAGCTGATGTTTTTAATGCGCTTTTTAGGCGTTAAAAAATGAAACTCATGATTAAGAAAAGAATTATTGAGACTTTTTACCTTCGCATCTTTTGAAGAGGTGACAAAATCTCTTTTTCGGGGCAGATTATGGAAGGTCCACCCAAAGGAGAGTTTTTTTGACAAATCCTTCGAATGAGCTTACCAAAAAAACCTTTGAATCTCGTCCCTCTTGGATTCGCGTTAAGGCACCTGTTTCTCAAAATTTTCGAGAAACTCAAGAGCTTTTGAAGGGGCTTTCTCTGAATACGGTCTGTGAAGAAGCCGCCTGTCCCAATATCGGTGAATGTTGGAAAGAAAAACATGCAACCTTTATGATTTTAGGGAGCGTATGCACAAGGGCTTGTGCCTTCTGTAACGTCGCCACAGGAACGCCCGATTTGCTAGATCCCCATGAGCCAGAAAAAGTAGCCGAAGCTTGTCAAAGACTGGGCTTAAAACACATTGTAATCACTTCGGTGGATCGGGACGATCTTCCCGATGGTGGTGCCCAGCACTTTGTGCAGACGATTGCATCTATTCGCAAGAAAGTGCCACAAGCCACAATTGAAATCCTGACACCAGATTTTTTAAGGAAAAAGGATGTACTTCCCTCTCTTGTCACAGCCCGCCCCGATGTGTTCAACCATAACTTGGAAACGGTACCGCGCCTTTATCCCACAGTACGTCCTGGGGCGCGTTATTTTAACTCTCTTCAACTTCTTTCAGATGTTAAAAAGCAAGACTCCTCTCTTTTTACAAAATCTGGACTGATGGTAGGTTTAGGAGAAACAAAAGCAGAGATTTATCAAGTAATGGATGATTTGCGAGCAGCAGAGGTGGATTTTATTACCATCGGACAATACCTCCGACCAACTCAAAAACATCATCCTGTAGAACGCTATGTCCACCCAGACGAGTTTCAAGAATACGCGACGATGGCTCGAGGAAAAGGATTTTTGATGGTGGCAGCTTCACCACTTACCCGATCGTCTTATCATGCTGGAGAAGACTTCCAAAAGCTTCGTGAATCCCGCCTCGCCCAAAAAGCCTAAAGGCTTTTGTGCTTTCATTAATTCGCGACAAATTCTTTATGAATGTTCGTTGTGGTGCGAACTCCGACCCCATCATAATGCTCTTTAATCCAACTGGTAGCCACTTGCCGACCATGGGTATAAAGAAATTCTAAGAAATCCCAACTGGAATTAAGAGCGCTCGACAATTCCAGAGAACAAAACAACGCTTCATCTCGAATCAAATGCATAAAAAGCCGCTTGATTTTATCTTTTGGAATCAGCCCTTTATCAATTAAATCAGTGACGAAATCAATGCTGCGCATTTCTCTCATCAAACAAGAGTTGTAAGTAATTTCTTTATGACGTTCAATAATTTCTGAGGCAGATCGGGGAAGAAGCTTTCGACTCATGACACTCAGTTGAATTACAACAATATCTGAAGTCTCACAAGAATCAATCAGAGGATAGATCGGCGGATTTCCCACAAATCCCCCATCCCAATAATGTTCATCTCCAATTTTCACAGAATGAAACATGTTTGGTAGACAAGCAGACGCCATAAGAGCATCTAAAGACATTTCATGGGTAGAAAAAATTTTTAATTTACCTGAAGAAACCTGCGTTGCACAAAGAAATAATTTTGTGGGACACTGGGACAACAAATCAAAGTCAAAAAAATCTCCTATAAAATCCCTGAAGTAATTAAAGCCCATGGGATTAATTTCATAAGGTGAAAAAAGTCCCATCAGAAAATTTAAAGCCAAATATCCAGGTGAGTTGTCCAAATTATAATAGCCCGTCATCATTTCATAAGGAAGGGGCTTAAGGGGGCTAAAAATAGAAAGGTCCGCAATGGATCGCCAAAGACGGTAAAGTTCTTCTCTGGCACCCTTCAGACCACCGTTCATTAATCCTTGAGCTAAAGCAACAGCATTAAGACCGCCGGCACTTGTGCCGCTTAACCCCTCAATCTCGAATCGTCCGTCTTCAAGAAATTTATCAAGCACTCCCCAGGTGAAAGCTCCGTGGGCACCACCTCCTTGAAGCGCTATTGCAATTTTTTTCGGAGCAACAAAAGACTTCTGTCCTTGAAGGGGGGGTTTTGAAGGGGTCAATTTTTTTTGAGACATCAGTGTCCTTTTCCAAGAGGCATACTTTTGAAATCTCTCCTGATGGGAAAGATTCTATTCCTTGGCATATCCTAGAAGAGGACTATAAATTTTCAGATAATCTTTTTACCATCCGACAAAAACCCCTTAAAAGACTTGTTTTTTTCATTGGCTTCTAGGCATTCCCCAAGAACGGGTTCTGAAGAAAAATGTCATTAGCATTTTAAAGTATTTAAAAGTTGTCACGAATCACGACGAAAAAAACGAAAACGATTCACCTGACGTTTTTATTTCATCGCAGAAATTGATCATTGGAAGATCAGTTCATGAACATCGAAAAAAATCTATTTTTTATAGGGGGGTAAAGCCAGAACAGAAAAACATAAGGATAGCCCCACCCAATTCAATATGGCAGACCAGTTACTTATAAAACTCATGGTGACACTGAAAGGAAAAAGAATAACAAAGAACCCTGAAAACACTAAAATACTGCTTACGAAATTTCGAAAATCAGTTCTTTCAGAAAACAGAGAAAACACCACTTTCCAAAGACACAAAAATACAAATGCTATCAAAAGGCAAAGCCCAACAAGACCACTTTCAGAAAGAATCTCAAAATAAATATTATGAGAATGTAGATTGCAGTAAGTGACCAATCCTTCTTGTTTTAATAGAAGGCATGAATTTCTAAACTGATGGATTCCAACGCCAGTAAAAAAACCATATTGATACCAGGAAAGAATAGAAGCCTTAAATAATTGGCCATATAAACTATGGGGAAAGTCGACAATATCATTGATCAAATCAAGCAATCTTTTGTAAATAAAAGGCACCATATAGAGTATTAAACAAAATCCCCCAGTAGCACTGAGCATTGATCCTATTATATAGCCCCTGAACTCTTTATGATTGATAAGAATGACGAATAAACTGAAGATTAACGCACAGAAGGAGAGCGTTGTTGCCGCTCTTTCTCCAGTTAAAAAAACCCACTGAACCAGAAGGTTTTTTTATGATCGACGCTTCTGTCAAATCTTATCCATAAAGCAACAAGTGGAAAGATCAATTTTGCTAAATAAATTCCAATATCAGGCCTTCTTAAAAAACTTGTTAAGCGCCCCTCCCAAGAGGCTTGGCCGGTGATGGAATGCCCCTGGATAAACTGGAACAAGGCATCACTGGCCGCTAAAATGAGGGTGAAAGAAATAATCATTCCAACAAATTTCAACGATTTTATTTCAGTAAACAACCAGTAAACACACGCTGAAAAAAATAAAAAAAATCGAACATAGGATAAACTGATCAGAAAGACTGAGATGTTGTTAGAAAAAGCAAAAAATCCGCCTATCATAAACCACAACCAAAGAAGGATTAGGGTGATGACAATTGGTTTTTTAAGATAACCGTAATCCCGAGTTCTTATGCAATGAATTGTAAATAAAACTCCCGTTATCGTTAATGCCGCGTCAGCAAAAGCTCGAGAGAATAGAAGCATTAAGGGAATCAAGGATGTTAAAATAAGTGCCGTGTAACGTAATAGAGGATCTTGATCACCGGTAAGATCAATTGGATTGCACTTTTTCCAAAAATTAAGATATTTTTCTAACATTTTTTAAACTATCAATGAAGCTTTTGTATTTGTTTAAAAATTTTATTTCTGGGTTTGGGAAAAACACTCTTGATTTTAAATATACGAAAAAGAACAAGTAGTTCCCCAAACCTCCACTAATTCTTTTTGCTTTCCAAACCGAAGAAAGAGCTTTTTTAAATATTTTTGATTTCTGAGAAACATTTAATTGATCAAATTCTAACAAAGAAAAGTAATAGGAGTAAAACCTATCATGAATCTGTTGTGTTTTGTTTTTAGATAATGAATCATCGTTTCTTCCTGCATATACCGCTGGGATTTTTAGTTTAATGATTTTCTTTGCATGATAAGCAAGCCGCAGGGGCAATGATTCATCTTGAATAAAAAGTTTCTGATTCGATCCCCCGGATTTTACGTATAGTTCTTTGGTTGTTAAATAAGCCATTCTCACATAGCCTCCTTTAAGAACACTCTCTAAAGGAGAATTACTCACCTCATAGTCAATGTTATCATCTAAATAAACATCTAATAATTCTTTCTGTTCATTGTGGGTGACTTTGTAATTTCCGAATACAAAATCTGCTTTCTCTTTTTTGATCGCATTTAACATGATTTTAAGAGAATTTTTTGCCAAAATGTCATCTGCGTCCATCAAAAACAGGTATTTTCCAGAAGCAGCAGCACAACCTTGGTTAAGACAGATGGCAGGCCCCCTATTCGTTTGGTTTTTTAAAACAGTCAGATTATGTCCATTGCTAAAAATTTCTTCTATCGTTTGAATAGAGGCGTCAGAAGATGCGTCATCCACGAATATATACTCACTATTCAATTGTTCCGTTTGTCGCAAAAGGGAACAAATCGTCGCGGGTAGATATTTTTCTTTATTAAAAACTGTAATAATAAAGCTTATTTCTATTGGCATTTTTAATATTTCAAATTCTTTTTGACACTTAAATTTTTTTAAAAAATCCTCATACAAGGTCATTATCAAGAAGTGTAAAATTCCCACCAAAAGAAGGCAAAATCTTTGTTGGAGATTCGACTTTAAGTAAAGTGTATCGTTTTTTTTATAAGCTACTCAGTATCATAAAAAAATAATAGGAACAAGATAACGGTATTTTTTGACATAAAAAAACTTCAAAAATCCAAAATTCCTATATCTTAGATATAGACTAAGATTTTTTGCGTTATCTAGGACAGTCCTCTTAATTTTTTTACCCAACCTCCGCTGCCACGCACGCGCTCTCACTCCAGAAAATATTTATTGGATGAGTTTAACGAACCAATCACCCACTGAGAACTCTCTCAATACTTCTAAATTTTTTCAAGAATCAACAGATTTTTTTTTAAATCAAAATGATGCAATAAAAATATGATCGAAAAAATTATTTTTGATATTTTTTTTGGAAATTTTTAAAAATCGAAGTTTTGTTAATGAAAAAAATAATTTTTTTCTTGTCTTTTTTGCACTTATGTCCATAAAAAATTCTGTTCATGCCGGAAGCCTAGAGAGAGAGGATCAAACAGATAAACTTTTTCCATCTCAATCTGGTAATATTATCTCTTTACCAAATGAATTGATTCAAAAGATTCTGGAATACTTAGACATGTCAAGTTTGATCAATGTTGTCACACAAAACAAAAAATTGGGGGAAAACGTTTCCTGTGTTCTCAAAAAACGCTTCACTTCTTTTGATCAGGTGAAATTTGAAACTTTAAAAAAACTCACGGCAAAACAACAAGAAGTTTTTTTTGAACACGCAAATTGCTTTCCTTTGCATCATAGGATCTGGGCAATTTTGGAAGAGAATGATGCTTTCTTTTTTGTACTCCACTTCGAAAAACTTACCGAGAAAAATGGAAATCTCCCTTCTTGGACTGACACATCTTTTTGGTCGACGGTGTCTCAAGAACTTTTCCAAGTTTTTGAGCATGTTAAAAATCACAAAAAAGAGATCTTTGAAGACCTAATCCCCAAAGAACCACTTCCTTATTTAAGTAATGAGTCCTTCTGGAAAAATGCCCCTAAAGAACTTTTCAAATTTTTGATTTTGTTGCAGGGTCAGCCTACACTCTTTAATCTCATAAGTCCCGAGAAGGTCTGTTTTAAAACTTTCTGGAATAAATTGGGGAATCTACGACCAGAACTATCTCCTCTTCAACCTTTGCTTCCTAAAATTGCTCCAAAGTTTATTCTTTCTCAACTCAGCTCTGATCTTCTCCAAAGACGCAAAAAAAGAAAAATTGATGAAATATCCCAAAGTTCTAGAGATCTTAAGATTCAGAAATTGACCTTCTCTCCCCGATAAAAGATGGGGGCAAAACCTAAGCTGCCCCCCGAAAACCAGAACCGTTGGGAGAGGAGAGATTCATCTCTAAGAGAAGACAAGAAAGGGCGGATGAGATG
>CAZGKG010000019.1:0-1316 GCA_964525615.1 uncultured Rickettsiales bacterium
GAAGGATCTGGGGAAGGAGAACCTGAGGAAGACCTAGAATGGGATACTTCTTTTGATTCTAACCCTATTATACGCGCTCAAAGTGCATCCAACATAGAAATAGAAAGCCCACTGTTTTCATCACAAGAATCTGAATCTGACGAAGGATCTGGGGCAGACCTAGAAATATCCGACGCATCCTCTGAAACAGAGCCAGATACAGACTATTCGATGTCTTCTGACGCTGAATCTGCATTATTAAGGCCAATACAAGAGAATTTAGGAATTCCTTATGATATAAATGATGGTGGTATTACGCAACTTCAAGATGATCAAACAGATGCCACAACAGGGGTTGAATTAGAAAATATCGTGGTTACGAGGACGTAAGAACGCTCCCCATCAGAGAAGCTCTTACCCTAAGAACTGGGTCAAGATCTCAGTCTGGAACAAAAATAACCCATTGAGGATGCTCCCCTTTGATCCCTCTTTTTCACTAGAGGGGGACTTCCGGGGGGAAGGGTTCAGGTGTGTGAAGAGGTATCGAAAGGATTAGAAGGGCTTTTCAGCAAAAGGCGTAAAGGAATTCCTGAAATTTTTAGGTGTTCTCGAATACCATTGAGAAGATATCCCTGATAAGCGCCCGGAAGGGCCGATATCTGGTTCCCAAACAGCACAAAAGTGGGGGGGGCTGTCTTCACTTGGGTCATATATTTCAGCTTAATGCGCCTTCCTTTTACAAGAGGAGGCTGGTGCGCCGCAAGCATCTGCTCTAAGAAACGGTTCAGAGCACCTGTAGAAATACGGGTTTTCCACATTTTCTCCATCTGAAAAATCCGTTTCATTAAAGAATTAATCCCTTTTCCTTCAAGGGCGGACAAAGGCACTAGAGGAACACCCTTGACTTGGGGAAGGACGCGGCCTGCCTTTTGACGAAGCCTTTCTATGGTTTTTTCAGGGTCTTTCACTTGATCCCATTTATTCAGGGCAAGAATTAACACACGCCCTTCCTCTGCGACTCGGGCAGAGATTAAACAGTCTTGACGCTCAAAAGCTTGAAGGGCATCCATCACCACAATCACTACGTGGGCCCGGTGAATGGTTTTTAAGGTATCAGAGGTGGCCATTTTTTCCAGTGGGCTGTCCACCCGCGCTGCTTTTCGCAGTCCCGCTGTGTCCACAAGCAAAAGGGAGCGTCCTTGAAACTCCCAAGGGATTTCAATGGAATCTCTTGTCAGTCCTGCCTCTGGTCCTGCCAGCATGCGTTCTTTTTTCACAAGACGATTCACAAGAGTTGATTTTCCTACATTGGGACGCCCCACAATACCAATTTTGAG
>CAZGKG010000019.1:1416-16213 GCA_964525615.1 uncultured Rickettsiales bacterium
GCGCGGGTGGTGTGATCCCAGATTTGCTGTGGCAGAGTGGGGCCCCTTTCTTCGATCAGACCTGGTGTGTCCATCAGGAGAAAGTGAAGACCCCAAAAGGTGACGGGGATCTCTTGCCAATCTCGGGTGACCCCTGGTTGATCCTCCACGATAGCAGCACGCCTGCCCACAAGGCGATTAAAGAAAGTGGACTTTCCCACATTGGGACGACCTAAAATCGCGATACGAGGAAGAGAGAGGTGAGGGGACATAAGGCCTTCTCAAAAAAAGGTTTCAACGAGGGGTGGAAAAGGGGAGGTGAGGGTATTCCATCACCTCACCGCGTAAAGAGACCCCGATTCGGACAAAGCATAAAGCACTCCGTCCACAACGATAGGTGACAATAAAAAGTCCTTCTTAAAATTTAACTGGCCTTGAGGCAGAGGTTTTCCTGTTTCAGGGTTAAAGGGCGTCAAGACGCCTTCATGGCTGAGCACATAGAGGGCACCACCAGCAAGAAGGGGGCCGAACCATTGGGGTGCTTCATTGTCTTTAGAGGGTACAAGATCCTTAAGAGGATAGGTCCAAAATACCTGACCCGTCTGGCTATCAAGAGCCACAAGTTCTTGGCTATTTGTAATCAGAAATAAAGTACCACCGGAACAAACAGAAGATTGGAATCCACCTGCGGGAATTTCCCACAATCGATGGCCACTATAAAGATTAAAGGCAACCATTTGTCCACTGTAACTTAACACATAAACAACCCCCTTATGGATCAGAGGATTTGCTCGGATGTGGGCGACATTCTGGGCTTCGCCTAAGTGTCTTGGGCCGACAATCATATCAGACCATAAAAGGGTTCCTGTTTTTGCCCGCAGCCCGCAGATTTCTCCCGAGGTGTAGGCAACCACAATCACATCGTCAAAGATGGCTGGCGCTGCCATTCCTAAAATCCCTAATCCTTCAGGGATTCCTGCATGCATCCACAGAAGTTTCCCTTCTTGGGCGTCAAAAACCTCTAGCTGATTCTTTAGCGTGACGACATAAATTTTTCCATCATAAACGGTAGGGGCACTGCGACAGGGAGATTGCAAAGGAGTTCGCCATAAAATTTCACCCCCTTCTGCTTTTAAGGCAATTAACTCTCCATAAGCGGTTGCCACAAAAACTGTGTCCTCATGATAGGAACATCCTCCCCCGAGGGTCTCTTCCCCTTTTTTATTTTCAGGGTTAATAGAGACATCAAAACGCCTCTTTCCCGTTTTTTGATCGATGCAGAAAAGTCTTCCATCATGGCTGAGGACAAAGATTCCATGATCTTTTGTCACAATAGGTTGGGAAAGAAGCCGTGCTTCACTTGAGGAAGAGCTATAGGAAGAAGACCAAAGAATTTGTGGCGTTGGAGTAGAGGGGCTGAAGGCTAGATGACCGACGTCATGAGAGGGGACGCTATCGGGTTGGTCCCAAGAGGAAAAATTAATAGGTTCTGATAAGGCAGGGAGTGGCCCGCCTTTTTTCTGATGGAAACTCAGGTTGTTTAAGGTTGAGATAGAAATTCGCTCACCTTTCAGGGGAATTTTCTCTTTTTCTAAAAACTGACATCCGCTTAAAAGGATGAGGGACCCCAATCCCCAGAATCCGATCTTTTGTTTCATCCGTTAATCCTTTATTCGTGTGGACGTAAAGGGAAGGAAAATCCTTCAGAAATTGCCTCCATGCTTATTCTCAAGCGAACCGATTGATTGAGATCTGGGGTGCTGAGAAGGGTTTTGTAAAAACTAGAGGCTTTAGAATCTTTATTTTTTAACAAGTATAATCCTTGAAGTTCTAAGGAGAGACTTTTCCACGGATTTTGGGGTGTCTCATATTCTTTGAGTCCCTTTAAAAGGGAAGAAGAGGACATCCGAAGCGCGTTTGGGGAATCGAGATCTGCATATCCTAAACTGAAGAAAACAACACCCTCAAGTCCTAAATTTCGGTCCTTTTGGGCAATATGGCGGATGGCTTCTTGTTCCTTTAAAAGGGTGTCCAGAATCTGGGGAGTGCCTTTTAGCTTTAATGAATAGAGACGCAGTAACTGAAGACGAGATAAAAGCCCATAGCCCTGATCGGATTTTCCAGAAAGCTTTTTAAAAATAGATTCAGCTTCAGCGTTGGGGCCCTTTAAGTTGAGGGAAGCGACGCCCTTTTCATAAAGGCCAGAATCTTGTTCTCTTTTGGTTTCTTGATGAGAACTCCACCAGAGATATCCCCCCGTTCCTAAAAGGGTTGCAACCACAAGGATTGCAATTAGGGGACCGCGTCGATGCCAGAAATGAATCCATTCCTCGTGATGGATATCTTCTTCCAGCTCCTTTAGAAACTCACCTGCCATTGAGAAAAAACCTTTATCAAAAATAATACTTATGGCATACCCTTTGCACCCCAAAAAAGCAAGTAGGAGGGGCAGAGTGGTTCTTTTTCTTCTCATTCTGATGGCCTCAGGAGAGGCGATGGGAACCCCTTGTCAGGATTCTCAGATTACCCGATGCATTGAGACGTGCAAAATAAAATGCAGGGGGGTGGAAATTCGTCCTCTCTTAAATGAGGGTGAACTTTTAAAGGTCCCCTTTACTGAATGCCGAGATCGGTGTGAGCCTTACTGCCAAAAGACAGCTCAAGAACTCAAAAAAGATTTAAGAGGCCTTGGCCGTCCTTTAGCAGAATTTGTAATGGAGGATCAAAAGGCTAATGATTGTGAAAATGACCCGAGGGTAAAAACCTCTTTTTTGATTATTCTTTCTAAAATTTTTAACTATCTTGCTTCCTTTTTAACCTGGCAAGAAAAAAACCGTCCGTATTCGTCTGATGGGGGCGTAGTTCGAGAAAGTCCCCCCCCTGTAAGTTCATCAGATGCGGCTGATTCTTCTTTACGAGAAGTTTCTCCACCGCTATCTCTGCCGGAACCTGCGCTTCTAGAAAAGGGCGCACAGAAGGAGAGCTTGAAGCAATCGTTGGTTCCAGAATATGTGCCACTGAATCGACCTCAAAATCAGGATGCGTCGACAAAAAAGCCGTGACCTGTTGATGGTTCTCTTCCTGAAGAAGAGAGCAAGTCCCGTACAAAAGAACGCCGCCTGGTTTCACAAGTTCCGCCCCCAGGTTGAAAATTTTCGCTTGTTCTTCCCTTAAGGAGGGCAGATCCTCAATGCAAAGGCGCCACTTTTTTTCGGGTGTGCGTCGCCATGCGCCCGTGCCTGAACAGGGGACGTCTAAAAGAACGCGGTCAAAACTTTTCTTTTTTCGCCGAAGCCAGGAAGCATCCAATGGATGAAATTCCCCATTAAAAACGCCAGCGCGTCTTGCGCGAAGACGGGCTCTTTCAAGACGCCAAGAGGCGATGTCTGTCGCTAAAAGATGTCCTTTGTTCTCCATCATGGCTGCCAAAGCGAGGGTCTTTCCCCCGGCGCCAGCACATAAATCCAAAACCCGCTCTCCTGGCTGTGCGCCTGAGAGCAACGTCATTAACTGAGAGCCTTCATCTTGAATTTCGAAAAGCCCCCTTTGAAAAGACTCAAGAGAGGACAAGGGTTTACGGCCCTCCAGTCGAAGACCCCAGGGAGAAAACTTCGTCTCCTCAGCCATGATTCCTTCCGTGAGCAACAAATTTTTAAGGGTATTTCGGGTGGTCTTTAAGGTGTTTACACGAATATCCACAGGGCCCTCTTGGCAAAGCGCCTCAGAAAGGGAGAGGGTTTCTTCTTTGAATTGGTGATGGAAGAGCTCCCACCAAGCGGGGGGAAGTCCTGCTTTCACCCAAATTGGAGGATCTTGAAGGGGAGCTTTTCGGAGCCAAGCTTTTTCAAAAGGTGTCAAAAGGGCGGGCGCGTAAGTTTGACCACTGAACAGTCCTTCTAAATCTTGAAAGGACATCTGTTGATGCCAAAGAAGATAGGACAGCAACGCCAATCGTGCGCAAGATCGGGCTTTTTCTGGAGAAAAAGACGGGCCAGCAAAAAAGGAAAACCCCCAAGAATCTCCCCGACGGTCTGCTTCAAAGGCAATTCTGGCCCAAAATCGCACAATTCCATAAAAGGTTTCAGCGATCGACTGGCGATCCTTAGATCCGATATAACGGCGTTTTTTAAAATAGGTAGAGGCTAGAGTATCTAAAGGCTTTTTAGGGAAAGCATTGGCTTCCCCCAAAAGATCCACAACTGCCTCCAAACGGGCACTGGGGATCACAAAAAGCTCTGATGAGAGACCATCTTATCCCCCCTCAGCGGGATCTGTTGCTTGCTTGATGCTGAGTTTGATCTTACCTCGTGCATCAAAACCAATCACCTTGACCCGCACTTGATCCCCCGTTGTTAAGAGATCAGAGACTTTTTCAACACGGTGGGGCGCAAGTTCGCTGATGTGCACCAGGCCATCTTGTCCCATGAAGTTCACAAAAGCTCCAAAATCCATGATCTTCACCACATTCCCATCGAAGATTTGTCCCACCTCCGGCTCAAAAGCAATAGAGCGAATCGATCGAACCGCCTCCTCAAGCCCTTTGAGATCAGAGGCAAATACTCGGATTGTTCCATTATCCTCAATGTCAATTTTCGCACCCGTTGTTTCACAGATCTCACGGATCACCTTCCCGCCAGGGCCGATGACTTCGCGAATCTTATCCTTAGAAATTTTTAAAATTTCGATGCGAGGTGCATTGGAATTAAGTTGATCGCGTACATTTGAAAGGGCTTTACCCATTTCCCCCAAGATATGAAGGCGTCCGTCCTTGGCTTGTTTTAGGGCGATTTCCATGATTTCTGGGGTGACGCTTGTGATTTTTAAGTCCATTTGAAGGGCCGTGATTCCACGCTCGGTTCCCGCAACCTTAAAATCCATATCCCCTAAACTATCTTCATCGCCTAGGATATCTGAAAGAACAGCAAAGCGTTCGCCCTCTTTAATTAATCCCATGGCAATACCGGCTACAGGACGCACCAAAGGAACACCGGCGTCCATAAGGGCCAAAGAGGTCCCACAAACGGTGGCCATGGAAGAGGATCCATCAGATTCGGTAATGTCGGAGACAACCCTTAAGACGTAAGGAAACTTCTCCCGTGAGGGAAGAAGAGGATGAAGAGCTCGCCATGCCAATTTTCCATGACCAACTTCGCGACGCCCAGGACCGGACATCCGCCCTACTTCTCCTACCGAGAAGGGAGGAAAATTATAATGAAGCAAGAAGGTTTCTTTATACTCTCCTTCTAAAGAATCGATCAGCTGGGCATCTTCCGCAGTCCCCAAAGTCGCGACCACAAGGGCTTGGGTATCACCACGGGTAAAAAGAGCACTTCCATGGACCTTGGGAAGAATTCCCACCTCAGGGCGAATAGTGCGAATCTTTTCAACGTTTCGTCCGTCAATGCGCAGCCCTTCATCCAGAACACGGTTTCTCATTACCGTTTCCCCCAAAGCCTTCAAGTGGCGCTCAATCAAATTTTTTGAAAAGCCCTCAGCCTCAAAGGTGGTGACAATTTCTTGTTTTAACAGCCGGAGAGCTTCGTATCTTTTTGTCTTGTCGGCTTCTTGATAAATGGCCTCTAGGGATTTTTTTGCCTTTTTTTCTAACAAAGGCCGAAGCTTCGCGCCTTGTGCACACTCTGAAACGGTCCACGGCGTTTTGCCAGAAGCTTTTTTTAGCTCACCAATAAGGTCAATGACCGGTTGAAAGGAGGTGTGAGCAAAAACAACGCCGCCTAAAACAATTTCTTCAGACAATTCGCTGATTTCAGATTCCACCATTAAGACACCTTCTTGGGTGCCTGAAACCACAAGGTCCATTTCACTTTCTGTTAATTTTGAAAAGGAAGGGTTTAAGAGATATTCACCTTTTTCGTATCCAACACGTGCAGCTCCAATGGGACCCAGGAAAGGAATTCCTGAAATGGTCAGCGCCGCTGAAGCGCCGACAAGGGCGACGATATCGGGATCATTCTCTCCATCAAAGCTTAAAACGGTACAGATGACCTGAACTTCATGCAAAAAGTTTTCAGGAAAGAGGGGGCGAATCGGCCGGTCGATGAGACGAGAAACCAATGTTTCCTTTTCAGAAGGCTTGCCCTCCCGTTTTAAAAAACCGCCGGGGATTTTTCCGACAGAGAAAGTTTTTTCCTGATAATGAACGGAAAGAGGAAAAAAATCAGCGTCAGGTTTAGATTCAGGTAAGGCGACGACTGTACATAAAACTGTTGTTTCTCCATAAGTTGCCAGTACAGCCCCGGTCGCTTGACGCGCAACACGCCCTGTCTCAAGGGAAAGCCGTCTCCCCCCCCAAATCATCTCTTTTTGAACAATTTTCATTTTAGCTTCAGTTTCCTTGATTGAACAGTTTATACGTATTCTTTTTTCAGTTTTATCAAGAGCGTTACTCCTCCTGAGCCGTCTGCGCCAGATCTTTTATGATAAGTCCTTTTTTAATCCATAGGCATCTGATGTCTAAAAGACACTCACAACACGTTCCTCAACTTAGCCCCTCTGTGGCTTAAACACAACAAGAAAATCTTCCTGAAAAAGAGGGAAAAAGGAGTTGTTTTTTTTCAAGAAAATTTGGGTTTTAAAGTTGGAAAAGCAATGACTTCCCGAATAGACTGGGCGTCCGTTAAGATCATCACAAGACGGTCCATGCCAATGCCTAATCCTCCTGTGGGAGGAAGTCCATAGGAAAGTGCTGTCACAAAGTCCTCGTCCATGGCATGAATTTCTTGCTCTCCTGCTTCTCGGGCCCGTTCTTGCGCCATAAAACGTTCTTTTTGGTCAACAGGATCGTTTAACTCTGAAAAACCATTTGCGATTTCCCAACCATTGATATAGGTCTCAAAGCGCTCTGTTAATCGTGCATCTCCGGGGAAAGCTTTTGCAAGAGGCGAAATCTCTAAAGGGAAATGGGTGACATGAGTGGGTTGGATCAGGGTGCTTTCCACCTTTTCTGCAAAAACCGTCTCTAGCATTTTTCCCCATCCGCCTTGGGAAGGCAGGGAAATTCCTAAAGAGGAAACGGCTTTACGTGCCTCTTCATCGGAGGAAATTGAGAGAAAGTCAAGGCCCGTTTCCTGCATCACAAGCTCTGCCATAGAGGCGCGTCGCCAGGGTCCTTTCAAAGAGATCTCTCGCCCGCCATACATGACGTCCCATGTGCCTAAAACCTTTTGAGCGGTTCCGATGACAAGGGTTTCCGTTAAGGCCATCATGGTCTCAAAATCCACATAGGCCTGATACACCTCAAGGGAGGTAAACTCTGGGTTGTGGCGTGTTGAAATTCCTTCATTACGAAAACAGCGGTTGATTTCAAAAATCTTCTCTGACAATCCCCCCACAATTAATCTTTTTAAATAAAGCTCAGGTGCGATGCGCAAGTACAAATCTGTCTCAAGGGCATTGTGATGAGTTAAAAAGGGACGGGCCAAGGCTCCCCCCGCGATGGGGTGTAGCATGGGGGTTTCTACTTCCAAAAATCCTTGTCCCTCTAGAATCTCACGAAAACAAGAAATCACCTTAGAGCGCCTCAAGAGAGTCTCTCGGGAGCGGGCATTGACCATCAGGTCAATATAACGTTGACGATAACGAATCTCTGTGTCGTTTAAACCGTGGTATTTATCGGGAAGCACCATAAAAGATTTTGAAAGAAAAGTTAGCTCTTGCGCATCCACCGTCAGTTCACCGCGTGGTGTACGACGTAAAAGACCTTGGACGCCTATAAAATCTCCTAAATCAAGGCGTTTTAAAATTTCAAGAGAAAGACTTGAGAGGGCAGGCTCTTTGCAGAAAACTTGTATTTTTCCGCTGTCGTCGTGGAGGTCTAAAAACATCCCACTGTTACGCATCGATAAAATACGTCCAGCAATCCGAACCGTTTCTTCTGTGTGAGTGCCTGTCTCAAGAGAGGCATAACGATCCTGAAGGCCTTGCATATGGTCGGTTCGTTCATAGGAAGAGGGATAAATCGCAATTCCTAAACCTTTAAGTTCTTTTAATTTTTTGAGGCGTCCATCAAAAGCCTCCTGTTGCTCCACCGACAGCGCCATTTAATCCTACTCGTTTGAAATAACCAGACCCAACACCCTTCAGATTAAATATCTTAAATGTCGCCCAACCCACTGTATTGACGCTGAAAGCGATCTGCCCGCCCGCCTTTTCCATGGGAACGTGTTTGTCCCGTCCAAGCGGGGTGGCTTTTGTTGTCAATGTCGAGGGTAATTTTTTCACCGGGTTTCCCATAGGTGGAGCGGGTTTTAAAAACTGACCCATCCGTCATTAAAACTTCAATTTCATGATAATTGGGGTGAATGCCTTTTTTCATCTTTAAATATCCTTAAACACTGATTCCTGAATCTTCTTGTGGGAATGATCCCGTCAAAACTTGGACTCTATCTAACCCGACTTTGAGACAAAAGACAATGAGGTGATGAAGGGATCCCTTAAGAAAAAAGAGGGCGATGGGAGATGGTTCTTATCTTCCCCATGGGAAAGGATAAAAACAGTAAGTTCTTCTTTAGGGATGGGGTTCTTTTTAGGAATTTTGTGGGTCAATTTCCAGAAGAAAAAGGTCGATAAAAGAACAGGATTTGTAAAATTAACCAATTTTAAAGAAAGGATTAAGGGTAAAAAGAGTGAAAAAACTTGATCCGTTCATCTTTATTTTGGTAAAGTACAAAAAATCTAGAAAAACAGCTTTGTGGAGTCGTATGTTTATTCAAACAGAGGAAACTCCGAATCCCCTCACATTAAAGTTCTTGCCAGGACAAGTTGTGATGCTTGAAGGGACTCGTTTCTTTGAAGATTTAAAACAGTCGCATGTGTCCCCTTTGGTAGAGGATTTATTCATGTTAGAGGGCGTTGACGCCGTTCTTTTGGGCGCTGATTTTGTGAGTGTTACGAAGAAACCAGATGTTTCTTGGGAATCGCTGCGGCCTTTTGTTTTTACCGCTTTAATGGAGCATTTCCTTTCAAGGCGCCCTCTTTTTCGTGAGGAGCCGCTTACTCCTTTGGTGACAAGCGGGGATAAAGATCCTCTTTCTCTTAAAATTGAAGAACTCTTGGAAACTCGGATTCGTCCTGCAGTGGCGGCGGATGGGGGTGATATTCTTTTTGATCGGTTTGAAGAAGGGATTGTGTATGTGCATTTGCGGGGCGCTTGTGCGGGATGTCCCAGTTCCACGGCAACATTAAAGGGGGGCATTGAAAATATGTTACGCCATTATGTCCCGGAAGTTGAAGAAGTTAGAGCCGTCTAGGAGTCCGGTTTTTTCCCCGAAAGGGGAGAGCTCTCCTAACCTTATCAATAACTAAAGAGGATTTTATGAAACGGAATCGATTTCCCCCCCGGTTTGCTTACCTTTTGATGGGGACATTACTTCTGTCAGCAGGTATTTTTTATTATGCAGCACCGTTAGGGGGGGGTAATCGGCCTTCCTTTTCGTCACCGATGGTTTCTTCTTCGGTGTCCCTTGTCTCTCAAAAGTTTTTCGGTGGGAGAGGGGTTTCCCGTGAAAAACCCTCTTTTTCAAAAGGTATCTTCCGGGAGGTTCATGTCCTTCCTCAAACGGTTCAGACCATAAATCGTTTTTACCATTTTGTCCAAGGGCCTCTTGTGAAAGGGGGGCAATGCACCCTTGTACCTCGGCTTTTTTCGGTTAGCATTCCCCGAGATATTCGTCAGGTAAAAAACTCTCAAAATCGACGGGAAGTCTTTATTAAGATGGTTCTTCCTTTAGTTTTGAAGGTAAATGAGGAGGTTCTTGAGCAACGGGCGCGTCTTTTGGCTATTGGCTATCGTCAAAAACGGGCTCTCCCCGTTGCTGGTGAGGATCGGCTTTTTTTGCAGGAAATTGCCCGTACCTATCGCATGACGACGGTTTCTGTTGAGGGGCTTTTAAAGCGGGTGGATCAGGTTCCTCCGTCCTTGGCTTTGGCACAAGCGATTCTTGAGACGGGATGCGGCACTTCTTGTGCTGCTTTGAATAAGCATTCAATTTTTGGTCATATGGCAACCTTGACGAAGGTTAAGTCCTTCTCAAGTTTGTCCCACAGCGTCTATGCTTATGTTCGAAATTTGAACCGCCATACGGCTTATCATGAGTTTCGGTTGATCCGCCATCGCTTGAGAAAGTCAAACAAGCCTCTTTCAGGCCACAGTCTTGCCGTCGGATTGATGAAATACTCCATTCGTGGTCAGGATTATATTAAAGACTTACAGAAGTTAATTCGTCTTTATAATTTGGAAAAATTTGATGGGGCCGCTTTACAGCCCCAAACGGAAATTTAATTCTTGCGTAAAAGAGGAGTTGGATCTTTAAGAATCTGCTCCTCTTGCCTTCTTCTTAAAATTCTTCTTAAAAGCTTTAAAAATCCCTAGCTGTTTTCTGGAAGTCGATTTTGAATTTTTTGAAACAAGATCATGGGGCCCAAGAGAAGCAAAAGCATCAAAATAGCTAAAGCCGACGCCAAGGGCCAATCACGATTATAGAAAAATTCATTCCACAAAACTTTTCCGATCATGAGAATTTTTGCCCCTCCCAAAAGCTCTGGGATGACAAACTCCCCCACAGCGGGGATAAAAACAAGCATGGCACCTCCTAAGGCACCACGAAAGGAGAGGGGGACTAAAATCCGCCAGAAGGCTCGTGTTGGGCGACACCCTAAATCAAAAGCGGCTTCTAAAAGGAGGAAGTCTATTTTTTCAAGAGAAGTGTAAAGGGGGATGACCATAAAAGGAAGATAGGCATAAACAATTCCAACGCTGACGCCAAAAAGATTGTTCATTAACTCAAGTGGCTTTTCAATGATTCCTGTATAAAGGAGAAAACTGTTGATTGCCCCTTGTTCGTTTAAAAGCCCTATCCAAGCATAAACCCTGACCAAAAAAGAAGTCCAAAAAGGCAAGATGATCAACATTAAAAGTGTGGTCTTCCATTTTTGGGAAGCGCGTGCAATGCCATATGCCATGGGATAAGCAATGATCAAACAGATGATGGTGGTCAAAAAGGCAATCGTCAAAGAGCTTAAATAAGCGGATAAATAGAGGTGATCAGATAGAACAAAAAGATAGTTACTGAAGCTGATTTTGATTTCCAGAAGATTTTGATCCGTCCACAAAAAAAGAGGTTTATAAGGGGGGATGGCGATAACGCCTTCGGAAAAACTGATGCCTAAAATCATGAGAACAGGAATCAGAAAGAATAAGATCAACCAGCTATAGGGAAACCAAGCGATCAAATTAAAAGAGACTTTATTTTTGGTTGCCTCAAAGACCCTTCGAAAAAAGTCCATCGTTTGTTCCTTTAGATGGTTAACACGATCCCATTTTCAGGGCGCCAAGATAGATAAACACGATCATCCCATTGGACCGGCCTTTCTGCCAACCGGACAAGATTGGGTTGTGTGGCGAGGACGGTCTTTCCCGATTCAAGAGCCACATGGTAAATAGAGATATCTCCTAAATAGCCGATGTCCTTCACAATTCCACTGGTGGTGTTTGGGCGACCACCCTCTTTGTTATTTTGGCGGGTTGAGATCATCACTTTTTCGGGGCGAATCGCCACCGATACTTGGGCTCCTAAGGGGACAGATCCTGCGTGACTGATGTAAAGATCGGCCCCTGTTTCTTGAGAGCGGACGAGGACGTGATCCGCTTCGTTTTCTACCACAAGTCCCTCAAAAATATTCATCGAGCCAATAAAAGTGGCCACAAATAAAGAATGGGGGTATTCATAAATCTCACCGGGGGTTCCCACCTGACGGACGCGGCCGTTTTCCATAATGCCCATGCGGGTGGAAACCGTCATTGCTTCCTCTTGATCATGGGTGACCATCACGAAGGTAATTCCTACCTTTTCTTGAATGTTCACCAATTCAAACTGGGTCTTTTCTCGAAGGGTTTTATCAAGAGCGGTCAGCGGCTCATCCAATAATAAAACTTTTGGATGTTTCGCCAAAGAGCGGGCCAGGGCCACCCGTTGCCGTTGCCCTCCTGAAAGCTGGTTCGGTTTTCGATGGGCATACTTCTCCATATGTACAAGATCTAACATCGCCCGTACCCGTTCTTGGATAAACTTATACTGTAATTTTTCTTGCTTCAGACCAAAGGCCACGTTTTCCGCAACGGTCATATGGGGAAATAAGGCATAAGATTGAAACATCATATTTACAGGACGTTCATAAGGGGGGGTTTCAGTTACATCAATGCCATCAATATAAATTCGTCCATAGGTAGGTTTTTCAAGCCCCGCAAGAAGCCTTAACAGGGTACTTTTTCCGCATCCTGACCCTCCTAAAAGGGAGAAAAATTCTTTTTGATAAATGGAAAGCGTCACGTTATCCACCGCCGTCACGCCTTCAAAATTTTTTGAAACTCCCTCAATGTGAATATAAGGGGTGGCTTTGGGGTCTTGCCAGGGGTCAAGACGGGTGAGGGAGAGTTTGCTCATGATCTTTAGGGTTCCCACAAGTGTCGTTCTTTGAGAGTTTGGAGGCCATTGCCTTTGGTTTCAAGAGATTTTTTAGAAAAAATAATTTCTTTCTTTTTTTTGATTCTTTTTTTCCAATTTTTGTTTTTTTGCCCTTGAATCGTTAAAAGCTTTGAATTTGTCCATTGGTGGGCCTCTTTTTTGAAGGGGATGAGATGAATTTCTGTTCCTGCTCTTGCATTCTTTTGGGGTTCACCTTAAAAAGAAGGGGCTAGCTTTTGTTGCAAGGGCTGGACTTCTTTTAAGGGAAGTGTTAGGAGTGTAGCTCAATTGGTTGTGGGTTCGAGTCCCTCCGCTCCTGCCAGTTAAGATTTTCAGGTCGGTTTTACGCGGGTTTTCAGAGGGCTTTTCTTTATCATGTCTTCAGGCAAGTCACGGGTTTCCCCCGTTGTTTTCTTTAAGCAAGTGCGCCAAGAAATGGGGCGTGTAGCATGGCCTAACCGCAAAGAGGTGGTGATGACAAGCGTTCTTGTTTTCATAATGGTCTTTATTTTTGCTACTTTTTTTGTGGGTGTGGATTACTTTCTTTCATCAATCATTCGTTGGGTTCTTGGATGGCAAACTCTTTAGGCCAAGCACGTTGGTATGTCGTAAGTACTTATTCTGGTTTTGAAGACAAAGTCGTAGAGGCCATTCGTGATCAATCCGCCCGTAAAGGATTATCTGATTTTTTTGAAGAACTATTAGTTCCTAAAGAAGATGTTTTAGAGGTTAAAAGGGGCGTGAAAGTAAACGTCGAGAAAAACTTTTTTCCAGGATACATCTTGGTGAAAATGATTTTGACGGATGAAACCTGGCATTTGGTGCAGCAGATTCCTCGGATTTCTGGATTTGTGGGCTCAAGAAAACCAATTCCCATGTCCCAAGCAGAGGTAGAGAGAATCTTAGGACAGGTGAAAGAATCTCTCGAAAAACCACAGAATTTAATGTATTTTGATATCGGCGACCAGGTGCGTGTATGTGACGGGCCCTTTGCTTCCTTCTCCGGTCTTGTGGAAGAGGTTGACACTGAGAAAAGTCGTCTTAAGGTGTCGGTGTCGATTTTTGGGCGAGCCACTCCCGTGGATCTCGATTTTGGACAAGTGGAAAAAGTATAAGGATTGAGGAGTTAGGCGTATGGCCAAAAAAGTTGTTGGATACATTAAGCTGCAGGTGCCTGCGGGTAAAGCCAATCCTTCTCCTCCCCTCGGTCCTGCATTGGGGCCGAGGGGTTTGAACATTATGGAGTTTTGTAAAGCTTTTAATGCTCAAACTCAGGGAATGGAGCTTGGGATGCCCATTCCGGTGGTGATTACGGCTTATGCGGATCGTACCTTTACTTTTGTCACTAAAACTCCTCCCGTATCTTATTTTTTGAAGAAGGCGGCAGGTGTTGCGAAGGGATCTTCTACGACAGGGCGGGGTAGCTTTGTGGGACAAGTTTCAATGGAGCAAATCCGTGAAATTGCCGCTCAAAAAATGAAGGATTTGAATGCATTTGATGAGGCAGCGGCGTGCTCGATGATTCGGGGTTCTGCTGTTTCTATGGGACTTGAGGTGGTGGAGTAAAACTGATGGCAAAGCAAGGAAAAAGATTGAAAAAAGCTTACGAGGGAATGGATTCCACTTCTTTGTATGATTTGTCAAAAGCGGTGGATCTTTTGAAGGAACGTGCCTCTGCAAAATTTGATGAGACGGTTGAGGTGGCGGTCAATTTAAATATTGATCCTAAGAAATCTGATCAGCATTTGCGGGGGGTCGTACAGCTTCCAGGCGGAACGGGAAAGAACCTTCGGGTAGGTGTTTTTGCTCGCGATGGGAAAGCTCAGGAAGCCCTTGAGGCAGGCGCTGATGTGGTAGGGGCTGATGATCTTCTCGAAAAGGTGATGGCGGGACAGATTGATTTTGATCGTTGTATTGCAACTCCTGATATGATGGGTCTTGTGGGTCGTTTGGGCCGTGTTTTAGGACCTAAGGGTTTGATGCCAAATCCTAAATTGGGCACGGTGACAATGGATGTGGCAACGGCCGTTAAGGCGGCCAAAGGTGGTCAGGTGGAATATCGTACCGATAAAGGTGGCATTGTCCATGCTGGTGTGGGAAAGATAAGCTTTACAGCGGATGTGTTGCTTCAGAATCTAAAAGCCTTTTTACAGGGTCTTTTAAAGGCAAAGCCTACTGGTGTAAAGGGAGCTTATGTGAAGAAGATCCACATTTCTTCGTCTATGGGACCTTCTATTGCTGTTGAGGTTTCAGAGACCTTGGGAACTTTTTCGTAATTTTTGATACTTCGTTCTCCATGGTGACTATATCATTATCTGTGGGGGTTTTTTTTTATG
>CAZGKG010000020.1:0-14476 GCA_964525615.1 uncultured Rickettsiales bacterium
TGGCGGTGTGGCTCATTGAGTGAGCGCAATTTCTAGCCTTCTAGAGAAAACAAAAGAGCAAGGTCGTTCCTTGCGCCTGGATTTTTCCTTTTGTTTTCTTCAATCGGTCACAAAGTGTCATAATAAAATAGATGCTTTCTGTTTACATCAAAAGAAAGGAATGTGAATGAACCAGCTTGGTGGTGGGTATAAGCGGTTGCGCCGGAGTTTTTCTCGTATTTCAGAAGTGGCCTCTGTGCCAAATCTGATCGAACTTCAGGTGGCCTCCTATGAACTTTTTCTCCAAAAAAACACCCCCCCCGAAGCGCGCGAATTTGTAGGACTGGAGGCAATTTTTCGCTCTGTTTTTCCTATCAGTGATTTTGGCGGAAAGGTTCAATTAGAATTTATGCGCTATGAGCTGGAAGAGCCCAAATATGATTTAACAGAGGCCAGGCAAAAGGGGGCGACTTATGCGTCCGCTTTGCGGGTTGTCTTTCGTCTTGTGGTTTGGGATGTAGATGAAGAAACAGGGGCTCGTTCCATCCGTCATATTAAGGAGCAAGGGGTCTATATGGGGGATATGCCTCTGATGACGCCCAATGGGACCTTTATGATTAATGGGATTGAGCGTGTCATCGTCTCTCAAATGCATCGTTCTCCAGGGGTCTTTTTTGACCATGATAAAGGGCGTGTACATGCGTCAGGAAAATACTTATTCGCAGCGCGAGTGATTCCCTATCGGGGGTCTTGGTTAGATTTTGAGTTTGATGCCAAAGATCTTCTTTTTGTGCGGATTGATCGCAAAAGAAAAATTGCTGTCACAACCCTTTTGATGTGCCTTGAAAGCCAAGAAACAGAGGCCTTACGAGACCAAGGGATCCCTCTTGATTCAGGGGAAGTCCAAGGAATGTCCCGCGAAGAAATCTTGAAAAGTTTTTATGAAACAAGTGTCTACAAACTTAAAGGGAATCAATGGGAAACGGCTTTTGTGCCTTCGATCTATCGTGGATCAAAATTGACCCGTCCTCTCGTCAATGCTGAAACGGGACAAGTGGTTGCTGAAACTGGAACAAAAATGGTGGCCCGTCTACTTTCTCAACTGGAAAAGGACGGTTTAAAAACAATTTTTGTGCCAGAGGAAGACTTATTTGGAAAATATCTTGCCTTTGATTGCGTTAATCTTGAAACTGGCGAAATCTATGCGGAATCTGGTGATGAAATCACGCCAGAGCTTTTAAAGGTCATTCTTTCAGCGGGGAATCAAGAAGTCTCTGTTTTAGGAATTGATCATGTGACGGTTGGTGGATACCTCAGAGATACTCTGATTGCTGACAAAAACAGCACACGTGAGGAAGCTCTTTTAGACATTTATCGCATCTTGCGCCCCGGTGAACCTCCCACATTAGAGGCGGCAGAAGCCTTGTTTAGAGGTTTGTTTTTTGACCAAGAAAAATACGACCTTTCAACAGTGGGTCGTGTCAAAATGAATGCACGTTTGGGTCTTCAGACGCCTGACTCCCTTCGGGTTCTTCGCAAGCAGGATATTTTAGGGATTGTGCGCGTCCTTTTAGATTTGCGGGATGGGCGCAATCAAATTGATGACATCGACAGTCTTTCCAATCGTCGTGTTCGTGCCGTAGGCGAACTTTTAGAGAATCAATATCGTGCAGGGTTAATGCGGGTAGAGCGTCTGACAAAAGAGCGTATGTCTTCTGTCGATCTGGATGCGGCAATGCCCCAAGATGTCATGAACGCCAAGCCTGTGGCAGCTGTGTTGAGAGAATTTTTTGGGACTTCTCAGCTGTCCCAATTCATGGATCAGACAAATCCTCTGTCAGAAATCACCCACAAGCGTCGTATTTCTGCTTTAGGCCCTGGGGGATTAACAAGGGATCGTGCGGGTCTTGAGGTGCGTGACGTTCACCCCACCCATTACGGTCGCATTTGCCCTGTAGAAACTCCTGAAGGTCCCAACATTGGTTTGATTAACTCTTTGTCTACCTATGCGCGCGTCAACCCTTATGGATTTATCGAAACACCCTATCGTCGTGTTGTCGAGGGCCGTGTGACGGATGAGGTTGTCTATCTTTCTGCGATTGAGGAGGGAAATTATACCATCGCCCAAGGAAATACTCCCTTTGATGATCAGGGGCTTTCAGGGGAGATGATCAGTTGTCGTAAATCGGGTGACTATGTGTTGGCCTCTCCGCAAGAGGTAGATTTTATTGATGTATCGCCAAAGCAAATTCTTTCGGTGGCAGCAGCCCTCATTCCCTTCGTGGAGAATGACGATGCAAGCCGCGCGTTGATGGGGGCGAACATGCAACGTCAAGCTGTTCCTCTGATTCATCCCCAAGCACCCCTTATTGGTACAGGAATGGAGGCGGCCGTCGCCCGGGATTCTGGGGCTCTTGTGATGGCGCAACGGTCTGGAATCGTGGACCAAGTAGATGCGACACGGATTGTCGTGCGCGTCTCCGCAGAGGCATCAGAAGAAAGTTCGAGTGTTGATATTTACAATCTTCTAAAATTCCAAAAGTCCAATGCCAGCACGTGTATCAACCAAAAGCCTTTGGTGTCAGAGGGTGATCGTGTTGAAGCGGGACAAATCATTGCCGATGGTCCTGCCACTGAATTGGGAGAACTTGCTTTAGGACGCAATGTGACCGTTGCGTTTTTGGCTTGGAATGGATGCTGTTTTGAAGACTCCATCGTCATTTCTGAGCGACTGGTACAACAAGATGCCTACACCTCAATTCACATCGAAGAATTTGAGGTGTCCGCTCGTGACACAAAACTGGGTAGCGAGGAAATCTCACGCGATATCCCCGGCGTCAGTGAAGAGGCCTTACGCCGTTTGGATGAAGCGGGAATTGTGTATATTGGCGCTGATGTAAAGCCAGGAGATATTCTGGTGGGTAAAGTGACCCCTAAGGGTGACAATCCAATGACTTCTGAAGAAAAGCTCTTACGTGCTATCTTTGGAGAAAAAGCTGCCGACATGCGGGACACCTCTTTGCGTCTTCCGCCAGGAGTCTCCGGAACCGTTGTGGATGTCCGGGTGTTTTCTCGTCGTGGCGTTGATAAAGACGAGCGTGCCGTGGCAATTGAGCGGGCAGAAATTGCGCGTCTGGTCAAGGATCGGGATGCTGAAAAAAGTATTCTTGAGCGCACCTTCTATAGCAACTTAAAAGATCTGTTTCTGGGGCAAACGGTGGCATCAGCTGGCAAGCCTTTAAAAGCTAAAACGCTTCTCACGGAAGACGTTTTAGAAGATTTGTCTCGGCATGACTTGTCCCATATCTCAGTCACATCCGAAGAGGTAGCAGCAAAGATAGAGGCGTTGAAAGCTCAATTAGAGAGTGCACTTTTAGGCGTTCAAAAACGTTTTGAGAAAAAAGTGGACCGCGTGCGTCGGGGAGACGATCTTCCTGCAGGTGTTTTAAAAACCGTCAAGGTTTTTGTTGCGGTGAAACGAAAACTGCAGCCCGGTGATAAAATGGCAGGACGTCACGGAAACAAGGGGGTTGTCTCGCGCATTGTCCCTGTGGAAGATATGCCCTATTTAGAGGACGGCACACCTGTGGATATTCTTTTGAATCCCTTGGGTCTTCCATCTCGTATGAATATGGGGCAAATTTTAGAAACTCACTTAGGAGGTGCCGCCAAGGGACTTGGCCGTCAGGTGACAACATTTCTTGAGGAAATGGCCGCAGCAGGCGAGGATATTAAAGTTCTTCGTTCCTTTTTAAAGGACCTCTACGATGGCCGCCAAGAAGTCGCCGCAGCCCTCGATCGCATGACGGATGAAGAGGTTGTAAAAATGGCCTCCACCTTAGAGGCGGGATTGCCGATGGCAACTCCTGTTTTTGAAGGCGCTCGAGAATTAGAAATTGTCGCAGCCCTTGAAAAAGCAGGCCTTCATTCTTCCGGTCAGGTCACTCTTTACGATGGCCGTACAGGAGAAGCGTTTGATCGCAAGGTCACGGTCGGGGTCATTTATATGCTGAAGCTCCACCACTTGGTGGATGAAAAAATTCACGCACGTTCAGTCGGTCCCTACAGCTTAATTACCCAGCAACCTTTGGGAGGAAAAGCACAATTCGGAGGACAGCGTTTGGGAGAAATGGAGGTCTGGGCTTTGGAAGCTTATGGTGCCGCCTATACGCTGCAAGAAATGTTGACGGTTAAGTCTGACGATATCATAGGGCGAACCCGTGCTTACGAGTCTATTATTCGCGGTGATAGTCATTTTGAATGCGGTATCCCTGAATCCTTCAATGTTTTGGTAAAAGAATTGCGCTCTTTAGGCTTGAACGTTGAATGTTCGGATGAGAGCGACGAAAGTGCTGCATAAAAAAGAATGGGACTCTCCCCTCCCAGAGGAGGGGAGAGCAGTAGCCCGAGAGGGACTTTTGTTGGAGAGAAGAGTTAAAGGGGTCTCAATGCGTCGAAACGAGCGTGATAAACTAAATCAATTTTTAAATCCTATGGGTGGGCAAAGTTTTAACCAAGTTAAAATCTCAATTGCAAGCCCCGAACAAATTCGGTCTTGGTCTTTTGGCGAGGTCAAAAAGCCTGAAACCATCAACTATCGTACCTTTAAGCCTGAAAAGGATGGGCTTTTTTGTTCACGAATTTTCGGTCCGATTAAAGATTACGAGTGTTTGTGCGGTAAATACAAACGGATGAAATTTCGTGGTGTTGTTTGCGAGAAGTGTGGCGTTGAAGTCACCTTATCTAAAGTGCGGCGTGAACGCATGGGGCATATTGAGCTTGCATCTCCTGTAGCCCACATTTGGTTTACAAAATCTCTCCCCAGCCGTATTGGATCAATCCTAGAGCTCGCCAACAAAGACCTCGAAAAGGTGCTCTACTTCGAAAGCTATATTGTGATTGAACCGGGGCTTACCTCTCTTAAATTACACCAATTACTCACAGAGGAAGAATACATCAATGCCCAGGATGAATATGGGGAAGATTCTTTCCAAGCCTCAATTGGAGCACGTGCTCTCAAAATAATGCTCGAGCAAATCGATCTTCAAAAAGATCAGGCGTTGCTTCGAGAAGAACTCTTGTCCACCACCTCTGAGATGCGCCGGAAAAAGGTAGTGCGTCGTTTGAAATTGATTGATGCGTTCCTTCACTCAAATACCCGTCCTGAATGGATGATTTTAGACGTTGTGCCCGTCATTCCGCCAGAACTGCGACCTTTGGTTCCCTTGGATGGAGGACGATTTGCAACAGCGGATTTGAATGATTTGTATCGTCGTCTGATCAACCGGAATAACCGTCTAAAACGTCTTTATGAATTAAGAGCCCCCGGGATCATCATCCGAAATGAAGAACGGATGCTTCAGGAAATCGTAGACGCTCTCTTAGACAACAGCCGTCGTGGCCGTCCCATCACGGGAACCAATAAACGTCCCCTCAAATCCCTTTCCGATACCCTCAAAGGAAAGCAGGGTCGTTTCCGTTTGAACCTTTTAGGAAAACGCGTCGATTACTCGGGACGTTCTGTGATTGTGGTGGGTCCCGATTTAAAGCTTCACCAATGTGGGTTGCCGAAACGCATGGCGCTTGAACTCTTCCGGCCCTTTGTTTACGCCCGTCTTGAACGTTATGGATTAGCGCCCACCTTGAAAGCATCCAAGCGCATGGTGGAAAAAGAACGGCCTGAAGTGTGGGATATTCTTGAGGAGGTGATTCGCGAGCATCCTGTTCTCTTAAACCGAGCCCCGACCCTTCACCGCCTAGGCATCCAAGCTTTTGAACCGGTTTTGATCGAAGGCAAGGCAATTCAATTACATCCTTTGGTCTGTACAGCCTTTAACGCCGACTTCGACGGTGACCAAATGGCCGTTCACGTGCCCTTGTCTATTGAGTCTCAATTGGAAGCACGGGTGTTGATGATGTCGACAAACAACATCTTAAGCCCCGCAAACGGCGCACCTATTATTGTACCGTCAAAAGACATTGTTTTAGGAATTTACTATCTCACCTTAATGAGGGAAGGTCTTCCAGGAGACGGCACCGCCTTCAGCAGTATGGCCGAAGTGGAGCAAGCGTTGTTCCATGAAAAAATTTCCCTTCATACTCGTATTGAGGCCCGTGTTCCTTTTTATGATGCAGAGGGAAATGCCACTTTCCAACGGGTAGAAACCACACCAGGACGCTTAATTCTGGGAGAACTTTTGCCTCCTCATCAAAAACTTCCGTTTTCCCTTGTGAACAAATTACTCACGGCAGCGGATATTTCGATTCTTGTCGATTCTGTATATTTACATTGTGGCCAGAAGCAAACGGTCATTTTTGCCGATCACATTATGGGATTGGGCTTTAAGTACGCCACCATTTCAGGAATTTCCTTTGGAAAAGACGACCTTGTGATTCCTCAGGCGAAAAGTGCGCTTGTGAACGAAACTCGGGGGCTTGTCAACGAGTACCGTCAGCAATATTTAGATGGTTTGATCACCCAAGGTGAGCGCTACAACAAGGTCACAGACGCCTGGACGAAATGTACCGAAAAGGTTGTGGTGGCCATGATGGACAGCATGTCCTATGTGAAGCCTGGGGGATTAATGAATGCCGTGTACATGATGGCGCACTCAGGAGCCCGTGGTTCCGCAGCCCAGATGCGTCAGTTAGCGGCGATGCGGGGTTTGATCTCTAAGCACTCAGGTGAATTAATTGAACAACCCATCATCTCGAACTTTAAAGAAGGGTTGACGGTGCTTGAGTACTTCAACTCCACCCATGGATCTCGTAAGGGACTTTCGGACACAGCGTTAAAGACAGCGAACTCCGGGTATCTGACCCGGCGTCTTGTAGATGTGGCCCAAGATTGTATCATTAGTATTAACGACTGTGGGACAAAAAAGGGTCTGATCATGCGCCCCGTGGTAGAGGGAGGTGAACTAATTGCCTCTTTAGGAGAACGCATCTTGGGAAGAACCGCCTCAGAAGACGTCACCGATCCTCTTTCTGGAGAAATCTTGCTCCAAGAGGGTGACTTGATTGATGAGATCCTTGTGGATCGTATCCAGAAAACGGGTATTGAAGAGGTCAAGATTCGTTCCGTATTAACCTGTGAGGCCCCTTCCGGATTGTGTTCAAAATGTTATGGTCGCGATTTGGCGCGTGGAACTCTTGTGAATGTGGGCGAGGCAGTGGGTGTCATTGCCGCGCAATCCATTGGAGAACCAGGAACCCAGCTGACGATGCGCACCTTCCATTTAGGAGGCGCCGCCCAGAAGGCAGTTGAAGAATCCTTTATTGACGCAGCCATTGATGGCATCGTCGTCCTTAAAAACCGTAACGTCATTGTCAACCGCGAAGGTGTTCTGTTAGCGATCGGCCGTCATATGGAACTTGTTCTCCAAGATTCCCAAGGTCGTGAAAGAGCCCGTCACCGCGTTCCTTATGGATCCGTTCTTAAGGTGGATGATGGAGCAACCGTACAAAAGGGCATGCGCCTTGCAGAATGGGATCCTTATACAAGTCCCATTATCACGGAATGTGATGGTATTACCCACTTTGTGGATTTAACGGAAGGCATCTCTTTCCGAGAGGTGGTGGACGAAACCACTGGTATTTCCAAGCGGGTTGTTTCCGATTGGCGTCAAGCCTCTCGTAATGCGGAATTAAGACCACGCATTGTCCTGCGAGACAAAAACGGCGATGCCCTTACCTTTTCAAGCGGATTGGAAGCACGATATTTCTTATCGGTAGATGCCATTTTAGAGATCGAAAATAATCACGAGGTCAAAGCGGGAGATGTGCTTGCGCGTCTTCCTCTTGAATCCTCAAAACTGCGCGACATCACAGGAGGTCTTTTGCGTATTGCCGAGCTTTTTGAAGCACGGCGTCCTAAGGATCCCGCCATTATTACGGAACATTCAGGACGCGTTGAGTTTGGAAAGGATTATAAAACCAAGCGGTGTTTGGTCGTGGTCCCTGATGATCCCAACCTCAGCCCTGTGGATTACTTCGTTCCTAAGGGAAAACACATTGTGGTCCAAGAGGGTGATCCCGTACGCAAGGGAGACTTCTTAGCGGATGGAAGCCCCGTGCCACAGGATATCTTACGTATTTTGGGTGTGGAGGCTTTGGTTCTTTATCTCATCGACGAAGTCCAAGAGGTCTATCGTCTTCAAGGAGTCAAAATCAACGATAAACACCTTGAGGTGATTATTCGCCAGATGCTTCAAAAGATTGAAATTACCGATCCCGGTGGAACGCTTTACCTTGTAGGGGATCAAGTCAGCCGTAAAGAGTTTGAGATTGTCAATGAACAAATGCGGAACGAAAATCTTCCCGAAGCACGGGGATTCCGTATTTTACAAGGAATCACAAAGGCCTCTTTGCAAACGGATTCCTTTATTTCTGCCGCCTCCTTCCAAGAAACCACACGGGTTTTGACGGAAGCTGCTGTTTGGGGGAAGGTGGATCACTTGGAGGGCCTCAAAGAAAACGTCATCGTTGGCCGCCTGATCCCCGCAGGCACCGGCTGGGTTCTCAACCGTCTGAAGGAAGTAGCTTTGGGGAAGGGGACGTCCCATGGGGATATGGAAGAAACCTCTTCTGTGATGGCCGCTTCTGTTGCGGTAAATTAGCCTTAAGTGGGCTCGCAAGAGCCCACCCCTCAAACCATTGAGCTTAATCGACTTATAGTCACCCCCTCCCCACACAACTGTTTCACAAATTGTCCCACCAGTGTCCTCATGGGCCCCCTCATTCTTCTTCCTATTGCAAAGGTCTTTTCATCAAAAGATTTCAGTGGCACAGTAAAACTGTTTTTTCAGCAGTGAAGTCCTATGTCAAAACCAAGCCCTGTAATTCAGCAATATCTTGATTTAAAACAACAATACAGAGAACATTTGCTGTTTTTTCAGATGGGGGATTTTTACGAGCTTTTTTTTGAAGATGCTGTTGTGGCATCAAAGGCTTTAGATATTACCCTGACCCGCAGAGGTCAACATCAAGGAGAAGATATTGCCATGTGCGGTGTGCCACTTCACGCCAGCCAACAGTATCTTCAGCGATTGATCCGTCAAGGTTTTTCTGTGGCATTGTGTGAACAGCTGGAAACTCCTGAAACAAAAATAGACAAAGGGCCTTTAAGGCGGGATGTGGTGCGTATTATAACCCCTGGCACCTTAACGGAAGAAAATCTTTTAGACGCGAAAGACCACCATCTTTTAATAGCAATCACCCCAGGAAAGGGACCAAAAAATCTCTGCGGCCTTGCTGCCATTGATCTTTCGACAGGGGATTTTTGGACGGAAGCGCTGGAAGAAAGCCATTTGATGGAATCAACCCTTTTGAATTGGGGCCCTCGTGAAATTCTTTTCCCCGATCCCTTAAGAGGCACCCCTCTGTTTGAGGCACTTTCAAAAAATTTTTCCGCTTCCTTCACGGGCCTTCCCCTCAGCCGCTTTCATCCAGAAAACAGCCGCAAGCGCTTGTACGACTTTTTTAATGTCTCAACCCTGTTTGCTTTTGGCACCTTTCAGGAATCGGAAGAAAACGCCGCAGGCTCTTTGCTTGATTATGTGTTGCTGACCCAACGAGAGATGAAGCCTTCCCTTGCGCCTCCTCAGAAAATTTCCTCTTCCACCCTTTTGACAATTGATCCTTTCACGCGGCGAAATCTGGAGCTAACCCACACCCTAGAGGGGGAGAAAAAAGGCAGTTTGATTTCCGTATTGGATCATACGGTGACTCCTGCAGGAGGGCGCTTAATGGCGTTACGCCTTCAAAGTCCCCTTACTGATTTAAAAGAAATTCGCAACCGCCTGGACAGTGTGGATTTTTTTGTAACCCATGAGGAATTACAAAAACACTCTCGAAGCCTTTTGGCGAAAACACCGGATCTTGACCGCCCCCTCTCCCGTCTTCTTCTGGGACGCGGGGGGCCAAAGGATTTAGGGATGATCAGGGATTTTCTGAAACAAATTCCTGAGCTCTCTCAACTCTTTTCTTCATTGAATGACGGATTGCCGGATCCCCTGCGTTCTCTTTTCCAAGCCTTAAGAATCGATCTGACTCCTTATGATCCCCTTGCTGAAGGACTGGGAAAGCAAGCCGCTCATGCCCTTCCTCTTTCGGCGCAAGAGGGGGGATTTGTGGCGACAGGTTATGATTTAGAGCTCGATGAAGCACGATCCCTCGCCCATGAAGCCCACAGTATTTTAAAAAAATTAGAGGAAAAATTCACAAACATAGATGCACAGTAGTTGGAAATCCAGGGGGGGGGGGGGGGGTCCTTGGGTTTTTTGGTAAATTCTTTTGAGGGGGGTATTTTTGGTTATGAGAAAATCAGTGGGGGGGTCTTTTTATTGAGGTTTCCCATACCCACGTGTCTAGGGTGCCCTCCTTTTTTACCTTAAAGCAATCCTTAAGTACGGGATCCCGTTACACCACGCCGGAACTCTTAGACCTTCAGGAAAAACGCGTCCACGCATCAGAACAAGTCTTAACCCTTGAGAAAAAAATTTTTCAAGAATGGAGAGAGCTTCTTTTTATCCATCAAGATTCCTTAAGACAGCTTGCAAAAGCGTTGGCGCTTTTAGATGTGACCACCGCTTTAGCCTTTCTGGCGATTCAGAAAAATTATACAAAACCTCATGTCGATGAGTCCCATTTGCTGAAGGTAACGGGAGGATTCCATCCCGTTGTTCAAGAAATACGACACCAAAAAAATGGACAAGGGATGGTGAAAAATGACTGTCACCTCACACCAGAGGGGTTTACCTGGATTCTCACAGGCCCCAACATGGCAGGGAAAAGCACCTTTTTAAGACAGAACGCTTTGATTGTGTTGATGGCTCAGATGGGGTCTTTCGTGCCTGCTGATGCCGCCCATATTGGGATCTGTGACCGCATCTTTAGTCGGGTCGGAGCGTCTGATAATTTGGCCCGAGGCGAATCGACCTTTATGGTGGAGATGATGGAAACCGCCACCATCTTGCGCCAAGCCACGTCACGAAGTTTTGTGATTCTTGATGAGGTAGGACGGGGAACTTCGACTCACGATGGTCTGGCACTTGCCTGGGCGTGTCTTGAGTATTTGGTTCAAACCCATAAGTGCCGCAGTCTTTTTGCAACCCATTACCACGAATTAACCCTTCTGGAAGAGGAACTACCAGGCGTGCAATGCTATACGCCGCAAATCACTGAATGGGAAGATGAAATCATCTTTATGCATCGCATCCTTCGGGGAAAAGCCAAGGGATCTTATGGACTTCACGTTGCACGCCTTGCGGGCATTCCAGAACAAGTGCTCGTGCGGGCTGAAATAATTCAAAAAAATCTCACCCCTTTGATGCCCCCTTCCCTCTCTTCTTCTTCTTCTGCTTCTTCTGCTGCCACTGTTACTACTGCTGCTGAAGTTCTTTCTGTTGGGATTCCTCCTGTATCTGCCATTGAAAAAATTGTAAGACGCCTGGATCTTGAAACTTTTTCTCCCAAAGAGGCATTAGATCTTTTGTATACCTTGAAAGAACAACTGATGAATCAAGAGGTCAGACCATGATTCGCCACGCCTTCACGGTGGGAGGTTGGACGCTTCTCAGCCGTTTTTCAGGATTTGGACGAGATTGCCTCATCGCAGCCTTTATGGGAGCTGACGGTTCCTCTGACAGTTTTTTTGTGGCCTTAATGTTGCCGAATTTTTTTAGGCGTTTTTTTGCAGAAGGCGCCTTTAATGCTGTTTTTATCCCCCAATTCGCTGAAATCAGGGCCCATCAGGGAGAAAAGGCGGCTCAAAGTTATGCTCAAAATATTTTAAGTGGTCTTTTGGTCTTTTTGGTAGGGTTCATAATTCTTTTTGAACTGTTTATGCCCGAAGTGATCTCCACTCTGGCACCTGGGCTTGCCCAAACATCAGCCCGCTTTTTATGGGCTACCCAGATGGCACGCTTGATGTTTCCCTACATTTTATTCGTATCAATGGCGAATGCCTTTTCTGGTATTTTGAACAGTTTTGGAAAGTTTTCCGCCGCCGCCGCAATGCAGATTCTTTTTAACCTATGTATGATTTTCTTTTTATTGTTTTTTGGGACTCTCACACCCACCCCTGGGCATGCGCTGGCGATGGGGGTTATTGTGTCAGGCATCTTACATCTTCTGTTCTCTCGTCATTTCGTTTTGCCCTTCATGCCCCTTCATTGGCAGCTTCCCTCTCGGACTCCTGAAAGCACAATCTTCTTAAAAAAATTCCTCGCTGCGTCCTTAGGGGCGGGGGCTTTTCAATTTATTTCCTTAATCAACACCTTCTTTGGATCCCTTTTGGCCGCAGGAAGTATTTCTTATCTGTTTTACGCGGACCGCCTTGTCCAATTTCCTTTAGGTGTTGTGGGGCTTGCCCTGACGACGGCTCTTTTACCCCATTTATCCAAAGCGTTTCAAGAAAACGACCATAAACAAATTGCCTCTTTGCAAGAAAAATCCTTACGAATTGGATTGTTGCTGATTCTTCCTGCCACCATCGCTTTAATCTGTTTAGCGTTTCCCATCATTCGTCTTCTCTTTCAAAGAGGCGCTTTTGACGAGGCCGATTCTCTCATGACCTCCCAGGTACTTCAGGCTTACGCATTTGGACTGCCCGCTTATATTTTGGGAAAAATCGCAAGCACCTGCTTTTTCGCTCATAAGGATACAAAGACCCCTGCCCTCATCGCCCTTGTTTTTGTGGGCATTCACTTAAGCGGAGCCGCCCTTTTGTCACCCCTTCTAGGAGCCTCTGGGATCGCCCTCTCCTTTTCAATCGGCAGCTGGATCAACACCCTTCTTTTAGGTTTTTTTCTCTGGCGTCAAAAGCTTTTCTTTTTTAATCGAAAAGGGTTGAAACCTCTGCTTGAAATTTTTTTAATCTCTGTGCTTTTGGGCTTTTTCCTGGTGATGACAGAATGGACGCTCTCTCCTCTTGTCACATCGTGGAGGGGGGATCTCTTTCTTCTGTTATGCCAAATCAGTCTGGGGGGGATTCTTGTGCTGACCCTTAGCATCAAAGTCGGTCTGATTCCTTATGAACTTCTGAAAAGCCAAGGGATTAATCGCTTGAAATTCTTTAAAAAGTCGATGCTCTTTCTTTAAAAAAATTTTCTTCTTTTTCGACTCTCTTCCTTGTCTTGTTCTTAAAAGGCTTTTTTCTCAGGAGAATAAGCATTTTGATGGATCTTAGGCGCAAAGATTGCTCTAATAAAGGAAAAAGGGGAAAATTAAAGGAGGCACAAAATGGGACATGTTGTAAAAAATGTTGTGATTGAACAGACGGCCTTCAATCCAATGCAATCAGGAAGATTTCAAGCTGCCCAATGGCATATTTCTTTCGTCAGAGACGAAAAAGCCTTTGTGGACCCCCTCATGGGATGGATCGGGACACAAGATACGTGTACAGAACTTAAGTTAAGTTTCGACCACATCGAAGAGGCAATCCATTATGTCAATGAAAAGGGATGGGCATATCGGATCCGAGAGAATCACAAAACTTCTCCCTTTCGTATCAAAAGATATGGTGATAATTTTCTGCTTCCCCATCTTCGTTAAACGCAAGATTAAATTGCATCCACGATAATAAAAGATCTTGCATTAAGAAATATCCTTGATAAGAGGAGCTTTTTCATGAAGCTCTCTTTAAGGTCACTTTCCTGAAGAGGAGTCGTTTGCTCAAGATTTTTTTAAAAAGCTCCTCTTCATGTCCAACCCACCTGAGGTTTCAAGGACATGTTATAATACCCCATTTTATACACATACCTTCCACCGCAAAATATTGACGATCTAGAGACATTTTGACTCTATTTCTGATCCTAGAGTTTTCTTAAAGCCTTTTTTTAGGTCTTTTAAGCAAACCATTTGAAAGAAAATCATTTTTTCCAAAAATTTTTTTCTCAACCTTGTGATTTTATTAAGGAATCTTTGTCTAAAATTCCGTCAAAAATAAAATGCCTTTTTGAAAAAATAAAGAAAAAATTTTTTAAGTGATTGCGGGTCAATTCATGAATTTTGAAACACTTTTAAATCAATGGAAATCCTTAGGAGCCCTAAGACTATCTCTTTTAGGAGGGAGTCTCACGATCCTAATAGCGGTCATATTTTTTCTTATGACACGTATCAGTCAGCCAGAGATGGCCCTTCTTTATGGAGATTTAGAGCTTCGGGAGGGAAGTCTTATTACCGAAAAACTTCAAAATTCCGGCATTTCTTTTGAAATGAAAGATGGTGGAAAACAAATTTATGTTCCTGCAAGTGAGGTTCTGAAATCCCGGATGATGATCGCAGAAGCAGGTCTTCCTGCAGGCGGGTCTGTGGGATATGAAATTTTTGACAGATCTGATGTGTTAGGCAGTACAAATTTTGTACAAAACGTAAATCTTTTAAGGGCCATTGAGGGAGAACTTGCCCGTACAATTCGAACCCTTCATGGGGTCAGCGCTGTACGTGTTCACGTTGTACTTCCTCAGCGCACTCTTTTTTCAAAAGACCGACAAAA
>CAZGKG010000020.1:14486-16139 GCA_964525615.1 uncultured Rickettsiales bacterium
GCTGCTGTTGTCTTAAAAATGCGCAATGAGTCGGTTCGTCTGTCTTCTCCTCAAGTGCAAGCGATTCAACACTTGGTGGCCTCTTCTATTCCAAATTTGCTTCCTGATAGTATTTCCATTCTGGATGATCGGGGCGTACTTCTTGCGTCTGGCGGGGAAAAAGAAAGGGGGCATGGAAGCTTTGCCTTTCAAGAAACCCGTATTATGTATGAAACGCGTACTGTGCGCATGATTGAATCACTTCTAGAACAATCCATTGGCGTTGGAAAAGTGCGCGCTGAAGTCTCAATCGATTTAGATATGGACAAAGTCACAGAGCAAGCGGAAAGCTTTGATCCAGAAAGTCAAGTCGCCAGATCCATCCAAAGTGTTTCCGATACACAAAGATCTAATGAAGGAGGCGGAAACAACGTCCCGACAAGTGTTCAATCAAATATTCCAAGCATGACGGCCGGTTCCACCGGTGGAAGTGGAAGCCAATCTTCTGAAGGACATAAATCGGAAGAAACTACCAATTATGAAATTTCAAAAACGATTAAAACGGCTGTCAAAGAAATGGGGGGAATCAAAAGACTCTCTGTTGCTGTGCTTTTAGATGGAACTTATGAAAAAGACGATCAAGGAAAAGAAATTTATAAAGAACGTGATCCAAAAGAAATCAAGCTTCTCACAAAATTGATCAAAGCCATTGTTGGGTTTCAAGAAAAACGTGGCGATATCATCAGTGTAATGAACTTACCTTTCGCAAAAACAGAAATTTTATCCGATGAAGAAGGATTTTTTAAGCGATTAGGATTCAGCCCTAAAGACTGGGTCCGCATCATCGAAGCCCTTGTTTTGGGAAGTGTGGTGCTTATGGTTTTCTTTTTTGTTTTCAAACCCTATATGGGAAGCCTTCTGAAAACTTCTGATCCCTCTCTTGGGAAAACCGGAAACGTCTTTGAGGAAATGGGAATTGCAGGCCCCAAAGTGGCCACCACCGCGCTTATGCCAGGATTTTCCGGAAATTTAGAAATGGCTCCCCCCTTACGCTATCTCAATGAACAAGAGGGATATCAAAATGAGACACCTCCCCTTTCAAATCCAGACCGATTAAAAATTCTGGAGATGGTAGAAGAGCTGATCAAAAAAGAGCCCGAAAATGCGGCGCTTATTTTACGTATTTGGATGAAAAAATAAATTTTAAGGAAGGTCATTTTTATGGTGCGGATTTTTGAAGGACGTCTTGTCTCAGGGTGGGACAAATCTGCAGCTCTTTTATTAGCGATTTCAGATGAAAGCAGAAAGATGATCTTCGAACATTTTTCAGAATCGGAAATTCGTCAGGTTTCTCTTTCCATTACAAATTTAGGAGTTGTAGAACAACAAATTGTCGATTCTGTTCTCAAAGAGTTTCAAGACATTTTTCAAAAAGGACGCAACATTATCGGGGGATTTGATGAAACAAGACGCATGTTGGAGAACACTTTTGGCATAGACCGCGCCCGTATGATGCTTGAAGGGGTTGATGAAGGAAAATCCGGTGTTTGGGAACAATTGTCCCATATCAAAGAAGACTTGCTTTTAAAATTTTTGAAGAAAGAAACGCCTCAAACAATTGCTGTGATCTTATCCCGGATTCTTCCCTCTCAATCGGCAACCATTTTAAAAATG
>CAZGKG010000021.1:0-2087 GCA_964525615.1 uncultured Rickettsiales bacterium
CAAAGAGAACGCAACATTTAAGACGCCTTATCGTAAAGTTGATGGGCCCTTTCTTCAAAAGCACCCATCATGCGCTTGGAAATTTGCTCAAAAAAGGATTGCATCATGAATTGCAAGAGAGAATTTTGCAGTTCAAAGTCAATAAAAAATTCTACCCAACAGCCTGAAATTTCCTTGCCATTGTGGGGTTGCGCTAAAGGCTTAAAGTGCCATTCATTTTTTAAATGTTTCAGGGGACCTTTTTCATAGATTACCTCAATCCGCTCATGAGGAAAAAAATGCACCATGGACTGAAAGCGTCCTTGGAAAGGCCCATGCCCCACCGCCAATTCCGCGGACATGTCTTCAAGAGTCTCTCTATGAATCACAGCTTCTTGGCACCAAGGGAGAAATTCTGGATAGCGACGCACGTCTGCCACCAATTGGTACACTTGAAGGGGGCTATAGGGAAGAAAACGTTTTTCTTGATAAGAGGGCATGGTTAAAGGATCCTCTTAAGATTCCAAAAGACGCTTCCACCATCCTTTTTTAGAAGGAGATTCAGTGGGGGGCTTTTCTATCCTCTCCGGTTCTAACAAAGCAGGGGCTTTTTCAGAAGACGTGATTTTTTTAGAACCTTCTTTTTTACGCACCTCTTCTCCTTCAGATTTTTTTCCAAGAGATGGCTTCTTTTCTGTTTTTGCCTCGGCTTCCTTCTTTAAGGGAGTCTTAGATTTGTTTGTCTTTTCAGCCGCAGGGAGAGGTGAAGCTTCTTTTATTGTTTCAGAAGAATCATTCGTTTTTTTCACCGTTCTCCTTGAGGAAGGGGATTTGGCATTCTTTTCTTTAAGCGGTGTCGGTTTGACAGGAGCCGCCGCAAGACTTACGGGGTTCTCTTCAGCAATCTTTATGATGTCGTGGACAGGGAGTTCTTGTGCAACTCGTCGGATGGTTTCTTTTCCTTCCTTTGCATAGCGCCGCCCAAAAGTACGGGCAGCTCCTGGTCCCACTTTAAGTCGTGTGGATCCTCTTTTGTTCCCTTCCTCTTCTGAAGGAAAGAGCTCTGGAGAGGCCTCTTTCGTCCCTTCTAAAGTAGCAAGAGGCCGGATTCCTTGAGTGTTGTGCCGTTTTGGATTTCCACGACGGCGATGGCCTGCCTCTTGAGAAGAAGATTTTTCCAGGATCTTCTCTTCAGAATCCTCTTTTTTTTTTTTTTTTGTCTTAGGTACAATACGTAAATGCCGCTCTTCAGCTTCAGAAGAGTCCAAGAGGGGAGGGGTCTCGTTCTCCGTTAAGATAGCCTCTGAAGAAGAGGTGGATTTTTTTCGTTCAATTCGCCGTCGTCTGCGTCGTCCGGAACGGGAGAGTTCTTTTTTAACCGCCTCTGCTGCTGGTGCGTCAGATTCTGATGCGGTCTCTTTCTCAAATTCAAGGTCTTGTGGGACACTTTCTTCCCCTTCCGCCTCAATCAATACCTGTCGTTCCGACGTGCGGATATGTTCAACACGAAAATCAGGAGGAACAAGAGTGTCATCATGAGTGACAACAATGCTGAGTTGATATTTCTTCTCTAAGGCTGTGAGATGGTTACGTTTCTGATTTAATAAGTAAAAAGCAACAGTGGTGGGCAAACTGACAATCAACTCACCAAAACGCCCGTCAATTCCTTCGATTTCCAGCATTCGCAAGATTTGCAAGCAAGAGGACTCAACCGATCGAATCATCCCTGTACCACGACAATGGGTGCACGGCATACTGATGGTTTCCTCAAGACTGGGCCTTAAGCGTTGCCGTGACATTTCTAAAAGTCCAAAAATGCTGATGCTTCCCACTTGAATGCGGGCGCGATCCGATTTCAGAGCTTCTCGAAAGGCACGTTCCACAAGGGTGTTGTTCTTGCTTTGGTCCATATCAATGAAATCAATCACAATTAACCCCGACAGATCCCTCAAGCGGAGTTGACGTGCAATTTCTTCGGCCGCTTCCAAATTGGTCTTGAGAGCAGTTTCTTCGATATGACGCTCCCGTGTGGCCTTTCCCGAGTTCACATCAATGGATCCAAGCGCTTCTGTCGGGTTGATGACGACATATCCCCCTGAAGGTAAATG
>CAZGKG010000021.1:2097-15716 GCA_964525615.1 uncultured Rickettsiales bacterium
ATGGGAAGATGGATATTGTCAATTTTTGCTTCCACCCCATAATGGTGGAAAAGAGGAACACGGTTGTCCTTGTAAAGGCGTACCTTTTTGGCATGGCTTGGCATCAAGATGCGCATGAGATTTTTAGCTTCTTTATAGCTTTCTTCACCATCAACTAAAATCTCGTCGATTTCCTTTGAATATAAATCTAGAATCGCTTTTGTAATAAGATTGCCCTCTTCGTAAATCAAAGAAGGTGCTTGAGAATTGATGGTTTTTTCCCGAATTTCTTCCCATAAGCGTAAGAGATAATCGTAATCTCTTTTTATTTCCAATTTCGTACGGCCCATTCCGGCTGTTCTTAAGATCAAACCGGCGCCTTCCATCACGTCAAAAGTGCTCATAACTTCTTTTAAACGCTTGCGATCTTTAATGTTCGTGATTTTTCGAGAAACGCCTCCGCCTCTTGGGGTATTCGGCATCAACACACAATAACGACCCGGAAGAGATAAGTAGGAACTTAAAGCAGCGCCCTTTCCGCCCCGTTCATCTTTCACAATTTGAACTAAGATAACTTGACGTTTTTTAATCACTTCTTGAATTTTATAAGAGCGCGTGGTTTTGGTTTTAAAACGAGACCGTTGAGGTTCCTCAAAATCCCCCTCCTCAGGTTCTTCCCCCTCTTCACGGGAGTTTTCTGAAAGGGATTGCAAGAGTTTTTCCTGGTCTTCCACCGGCACCCGATAATAATCAGGATGAATTTCATTAAAGGCTAAAAAACCGTGGCGGGCCCCACCAAAATCTACAAAGGCCGCTTGCAAAGAGGGTTCTACCCTGACGACGCGGGCTAAATAAATATTGCCCTTGATGGTTTTTTTAGTCGACGTCTCACATTCAAATTCTTCAAGCGTTTTGTTGTTGAGAACAATAACGCGAGTCTCTTCAAGGTGTGAGGCGTCGATCAGCATTTGTTTTGACATGTTAATCCTTCCTCATTGTGCCGTTTCTTTTTCCCCTTTGGAAAAAGAAAAATAGGTCAAAAAAGCTGTGTCTCCTACGAAACAGTTTTAAAGGAAAACCAGATTCACATCTGGTGAAGGTGCAAGAATGCTATCCGGAAAAAAGAGGTTTTTTGTTTTTATTTACTACTTTTTACCGGAAAGACGTTGCTCTCTAGGGGCAAAAAAACACTGGAAAACATTTTGTCTTCCACAACAACCCCGAGAACTAACCTCTTGAAATGACGAGCATCTCCAAAATCCTTTTGCAAATATACAGATGATTTTTAGAGATCACAACATGAAATTCAAAAAACCACCTGTATTTCTTATAAAAATTTTTTTAGCCCTTCTAGACGTTATCATTTTTTGCTACACAAATTTATTTGAAAAAATCCTTTAGAAGGAAAATCCCTATGAACCAAAAACCCCTTCCTATCATTTTTGATTGTGATCCTGGTATCGATGATGCTGTGGCGCTTTTAATGGCAATGGCCTCTCCTGCGATTCAGCTTTTAGGGATTTCAACGGTTGTGGGCAATACGTCTCTTTCAAAAATTCAACGGAATGCGCGTTATTTATGTGAACTTGCAGGACGTGCCGATGTGCCTGTTTTTGCGGGATGTCCGCGTCCTTTGATGAGCTGGACCCATTATGATGACCCTCGGACTTCTGAGGCTTTTTCCTATGTTGCTCATATTCATGGCGCAACAGGACTGGGGAACCATCCCTTGACAGAACCTCATCATCCTCTTCAGTTGGTCCATGCTGTTTCTTTTTTGATAGACACCTTAAGCAAAGTTTCAGAAAAAATAACTCTTTTAGCAACAGGTCCCCTTACCAATATTGCCACCGCTTTAGTACAAGCACCTGAGATTCGAAAAAATCTTGAGCGCATTATTTTGATGGGAGGGGTCAGAGGCGTGGGAAACATCACCCCTTCAGCCGAGCACAATTTTTTTGTGGATCCTCATGCTGCCTCCATTGTGTTTGATGCGGGTGTTCCAGTGGTGATGAGCGGGCTTGATCTGACGCGACAAGTGCCTGTAACACCTGAGCTTATGGAACGTATTCGTTCTCAAAAAACACAAGTCTCCCAAGCCCTTGTCGAAATTATTGAAAGCCGTCCTTCAAATCATTTTGAGCCTGGCATGACGGTTTCTGTGCTTCATGATCCTACAGTGGTGGTGTATTTGCTGCGTCCTGATTTGTTTAAAGGACGAGAGGCCTATGTCAGTATTGACACGAATGCAGGTGCTTCCATGGGACGTTCAAACGTCTATTTTTCTTCCTCTGAGCCTTCCAATGCTTTTGTTTTAGAGGAGATCAATCTGGAAGGATTTTATGAAGTTATGCTGGATCTTTTGTCTTCTTATCAAAGAAGGGAATCGTTTTAAGCTTTTAGGCAGGGATTTTTTGTGATACCTGTCAGAAGAGATTTATTTTTATTTGCAAAGCTTGCTTTTACCTTTTCTTAAAAATATTCTCTGTATTCCTTTAATTGAGGGCCATAAAAAAACCCAAGAGAGGCACTTAAGGAAGTGTTTTTTTTGTTAGGTCTTCTTTGGTGAAACCCCAGACATGAGTTGATTTTGATTTCTATGAAGCAGCCTCCTCCTCCAAGAAGACACTTTTCAAGTCCTTCGCGTTCCAACCGTCCCTACCAACAATCTTCCGGGCGGGGTCATGATTCTCTTATGGACAGTACAGGTCCTGCAGGTAAAATACGGGGAACAGCCCAGCAAATTTTAGAAAAATATATGAATTTAGGAAGGGATTCCCTTTCTTCTGGCGACTATGTGATGTCAGAAAGTTTTTTCCAATATGCTGAGCATTATCGCCGGATCATTTCCGTAAAAAGAGAGGAAATGCAAGAAAGGCAAGAAAGGCAAGAAAGGCAAGCGGCCGCAGCTTCAGTAGACTCTTCATCAGAAGAGGTGCCTTCAGTGACAAAAGACATAACAGTTTCTTCAGAGGAAAAAGAGCCGTCTCCTGAGGTGCGGACAGACGCCCCCTTGCATCTTTCGGAAAATCAGAAGAAAGTGACAGGAGAAGGTTCCTTAGACCAATCCTTAGGAAAAGGGACAGAGGTGCCAGAGCTTCCTGCGTTTCTCTCTGTTCCGACAAAGCAAAGAAGGACCGCAACTGTCTCTCGCGAAAAAAACAGTGCCTCTTCAGAAGAGGTTCCAGAGAAAAATCTCAAGAGCCAGCCTAAAGAGCGCGGTCGTTTGACTCGAAGCAAGGTCAAACCTTCGGATACAAAGTCTTTGGAGGAATAGGTTCCGTTAAGGAATGTGAAGGAGGGAAATGAAGGTGTTGTTGTTATTCCTGTCCAGCGAAGGAAATTTTGATGGGATTCAAAAATATCTTAATCCCAGCACCGATTGACCCCAAGGGTCTTTCGATGGATGCCATGGTCTACAGATTCTGGCCTTGGAATCCCAAGCTTTTTTTAGCGTAACCTAAGATCAGTTCGAAAACTGAAGGAAGGTGGACCAATGGATTTTGAGAAATGCACTGAAAAAGTTCAAAAAGCGCTTCAATCAGCCCAGTTTCTTGCAAAAAAGAAGCTTCATCAACAGTTTCTGCCCCAACATCTTTTATGGGTTCTTTTGGAAGAAGAAGAGGGGTTTATTCATGGGTTGTTTCATAAATCTGGCGCAAATGCGGCGATAGCCCGTCATTTGACGGAAGAAGCTTTGGGTAAAATTCCCCGTGTTGAAGGGGCGACCTCGGGTCAACTTTACATGACCTCTGAGACTGCTCAAGTTTTTGAAAAAGCTCAAGAATTGGCAAAGGCTTTTGGCGATGATTTTGTGACCCTTGAGCTGCTTTTGGAGGCTTTATTGGTCAGCCCTGGCGTGTGTAAGGAGATTCTTAAAAAATCAAACTTGACCCAAGAGAAATTAGAGGCTGTGATTCGAGAAACGCGAAAAGGACGTAAAGCTCAATCGGCTCAGGCGGAAGAGGGCTATGATGCTCTTAAAAAATACGGAAAAGACATGACCGCTTTGGCGCGGGAGGGGAAATTAGATCCCGTCATTGGGCGTGATGAGGAAATTCGTCGCACAATTCAGGTTTTATCCCGCCGTACAAAAAATAATCCCGTCTTGATTGGAGAACCGGGGGTGGGAAAAACCGCTATTATTGAAGGTCTTGCTCAACGGATTGTAAAGGGGGATATTCCCGACAACTTAAGGGACACACAGCTTATTTCATTAGACCTTGGGTCTTTGATTGCAGGTGCTAAATTTCGAGGAGAATTTGAAGAGCGTCTTAAGGCGGTTTTGACGGAAGTCACAGAGGGAAGCCAAGAGATTATTCTTTTCATTGACGAGCTTCATACTCTTGTGGGTGCGGGAAAAGCGGATGGTGCGATGGATGCTTCCAATATGCTGAAACCGGCCCTTGCACGAGGAGAGTTGCATTGTATTGGTGCGACCACCTTAGATGAATACCGTAAACATATCGAAAAAGATGCGGCCCTCGCACGGCGGTTTCAACCGGTTTTTGTGGAGGAACCGACGGTGGAAGATACCATCTCGATCCTTCGAGGTCTTAAGGAAAAGTACGAATTGCACCATGGGATTCGGATTACCGATGGGGCGATTATTGCCTCTGCTACTTTGTCAAATCGTTATATCTCTGACCGCTTTCTTCCAGACAAGGCGATTGATTTGATGGATGAGGCTGCTAGCCGTTTACGTATGGAAGTGAACTCAAAACCGGAAGTGCTTGATGAGTTGGATCGCCGCATTGTCCAGCTGAAGATTGAAAAAGAGGCCTTGAGTCGGGAAAGCGATCCCGCATCCAAAGAACGTCTTCAAAAAATTGATACGGAGTTAAAGGGTCTTGAAGATCGAGCTGGGCGTATGACGGCTGAATGGAAGGAGGAAAAGCAAAAACTTCACCATATTCAAACTTTAAAAGAACATCTTGATCAAACGCGAGTTGAATTGGAAAAAGTGCAAAGAGAGGGAAATCTTGCTCGGGCCGGCGAGTTGATGTATGGCGTGATCCCTACCCTTGAGCGACAATTAGATCAGGATTCTAAAGGATCTTCTTCCGCCTTCTTAAAGGAAGAAGTCACCGATTGGGATATCGCCGCTATTGTTTCAAAATGGACAGGCATTCCCGTCGACAAAATGTTAGCGGGCGAGCGCGATAAATTGCTTCAAATGGAATCTCTTTTAGGACAGCGCATTGTAGGCCAAGAAGAGGCTGTGAAAAGTGTGAGCCAAGCGATCCGAAGGGCGCGGGCAGGCTTATCTGATCCGAAACGTCCGGTGGGATCCTTTTTATTCTTAGGCCCTACAGGGGTAGGGAAAACGGAGTTGTGCAAGGCGCTTGCTGCATTTCTTTTTGATGATGACAACGCATTGCTACGTATTGATATGTCGGAATATATGGAGCGGCATTCTGTATCTCGCCTGATCGGGGCGCCTCCTGGATATGTGGGGTACGAAGAAGGAGGAACGCTCACAGAGGCGATCCGTCGTCGTCCTTATCAAGTGGTTTTATTTGATGAGGTGGAAAAAGCCCATCCCGATGTCTTTAATTTATTACTCCAGGTGCTGGATGATGGTCGTCTGACAGACAGTCAAGGGCGGACGGTAGATTTTCGTCATACCTTGATTATCTTGACCTCAAATTTAGGAAGCGACCTGATTGCCCATGATCCAATGGAAGAGTTAGATATTTCTTCCGAGACTCGGGAGAAGGTCATGATGGTGGTGCGCCAAGCCTTTCGTCCAGAATTTTTGAATCGTCTCGATGAGATTTTGCTGTTTCGCCGGTTGCTGAAGCAGGATATGGGACATATTGTAAAGATTCAATTAGAGGGATTGGAAAAAACCCTTAAGGATCATCACATGACTTTGACCTTGACACCAGAGGCGCTTCATTGGTTAGCGGAGAAGGGTTATGATCCTGTATATGGTGCAAGACCTTTGAAGAGAGTGATTCAAAGGGAGGTGCAAAACCCCTTGTCTCTCCTTCTACTGGAAGGAACTCTTAAGGAAGGAGATTCTGTTTTGGGAGAGCAAGACGAAGATCGTTTGGTGTTTCATAAAGAGTCTACATAAAACTCTTTCAGAGAAGGGAGAAGGAGCAGACATAGACTTGGAATCTTGTCTGTTTTTTGTTACTTTTTCTGTAGCTTTGTGGGACTTTTGATGACTGTAAGCTGAAAGTGGGTCGGGGCAAGCCATCAAAAATTTCACAGGAAACAAATGTTTCTTGACCCATCAAATGCACGAAGCATAAAATAAGGGCAGTTCACAGACAGAAAGGACATCTTCATGAAAACGATTACGGACGCTACCTTTTCAAAAGAGGTTCTAGAAGCTTCTTTGCCAGTCATTTTGGATATTTGGGCGCCCTGGTGTGGTCCTTGCAAGCGATTGGCACCCGTTTTAGAAGAACTGTCCCAAGCATTAGAAGGGAAGGTGTTGGTCATGAGCCTTGATCTGGACAATAATCCTGAAGTGCCTTCTCGCTATGGTGTTTTAAGCGTTCCGACGTTGCTGTTTTTTAAAGATGGAAAACATTGTGATACAAAGGTCGGCTTCCATACCAAAGAACATCTCCTTGCGTGGTGTGACCCTTTTGCAACTTCCTAAAATCCACACGTGGGTGAAATTTCAAAAGTTTTCTTGCGTTTTAAGGGAATTGTTTGCATGTTCCTAAAGAGAAGTGACTTTTAAAAAGGCCAGACTGTTTGTGAAAAAGCTTTGGGTAAGGTTGCTTCTTTTGTTGGGGTTGGGAGGCATCCTTTTTTTGTTGCTTTTAAAACCTTTCGAGGAAAGTTCTTCCGAAAAAATATTGCGCCTTTATAGTTGGTCCCATTATATTCCACAAGATGTGATTCAAGCCTTTGAAACGGAAATGAAGGTCAAGATTTTTTATGACGTTTTTGAGAATCTTGAAACTTTAGAGGCGAAACTTTTGGCGGCTCGATCAGGGTACGATGTGGTTTTTCCTGCCGCATGGCCAACGGTTGCCCTTTTTATTCCATCGGGCGCTTTTCTCAAGCTGGATTTTAAAGAGTTGCCTAACGCCCGCTTCTTGGATCCTGTTTTAATGAAAAACCTTCAAGGAGCAGATCCTTTAAACCAATACGTGATTCCCTATTTGTGGGGGACCACGGGAATCGCTTATGACGCAGAAAAACTAAAAAAAATAGCCCCTGACGCCCCAGTGAATAGCTGGAAACTCCTTTTTGATGTTTCTTCTGTTAAAAAATTAAGCACTTGTCATGTCGCGCTTCCTGACTCTCCATCGGATGTTTTTCCAGGCGCGCTTCTTTTTTTAGAAAAAGATCCCAACAGCCAACGCATTGAAGATCTTGAGAAATCTGCCAATGTTCTTGAGAAAATTCGTCCCTATGTGACAAAATTTGATTCCTCTCAAACAATTCAAGATCTCATGTCGGGGGAACTCTGTGCGGCCCAAATTTTTTCCACTTACGGTAATATGGCAGCCTATGCCACCCGCCACAATAAAAATGGCCCCAGAATCCTTTTCCGAATTCCAGAGGAAGGTGCTTTGATGTGGATGGACGTCATGGCTATTCCTAAAGACGCACCGAATGAAAAATTGGCCCATGCTTTTATTAATTTTATGATGCGCCCAGATATCATCGCCCGTGTCTCCAATCAAATCCGAGCTGCCAACGCGATTCCTGCCTCCCACACTCAAATAAATCCAGATATTCTCTTAAATGAAAGCATTTATCCTTCTGCTTCCATGATGAAAAAGATTGCCGTGGATAAGTTGCCCTCGCGTGCTTATGAAAGAAAGCGTATGCGCCTTTGGACAAAATTAAAAACAGGACATTAAGTGTCTTTCTTTTTTTTAAAAGTTTTTCTCGTTTTTGGAGGCCTCATTGGGCCCTTGTCAAATTTTTCAAATACAGAAAATACTTTTATCCGGTGATAATTTTGCGTAAAATTACTAAAGACAACCAATAAGAAAGACAGTGTTGATGGATTTAAAGTTAAAACCTCCTCTGAGGCCTTATATCATCGTATTAGGGAACGAAAAGGGGGGGACAGGTAAATCGACGCTTGCGATGCATTTGATTGTGCAACTTCTTTATGAAGGCTTTGACGTTGGTAGTATTGATGTGGATGGCCGTCAAGGGACCTTGTCTCGGTATATTGAAAATCGTCAAGCTTATATGAAGTTGAATGACAAACCCCTGCCTTTTTCTGTGCATCACCGATTGACAAAAAGCTCTCTTCCAGACGTCCCTCTTGCGGAACAAGAAGATCAAACTTCTCTTCAAAATGCCATGAGGGATTTGGGAGCTATGGATTTTATTGTCATTGACACCCCCGGAAGCGACCAATTTCTTTCCCGCCAGGCCCATTCTTGTGCGGATACGCTGATTACTCCACTAAATGATAGTTTCATTGATTTAGATCTGTTGGTCCGTTTAGATAACACCTCTCACGGGAATCTTCATCCCAGCACCTATGCAGAAACCGTTTGGGATCAAAGAAAACAAAGGGCCGCACGGGATGCCCAAACGATAGATTGGATTGTATTACGGAATCGTCTTGGGAATCTCTACACAAAAAACAAAGAACACGTAGACCAAGTGCTCACCGCTCTTTCAAAGCGCATTGGTTTTCGTCTTGGTTCTGGTTTTGGAGAGCGCGTCATTTTCAGGGAACTTTTTCCTTCAGGATTAACCTTGTTAGATCTTGAATCTACTGGGATGATGGTGACCCTCTCTCATGTGGCTGCTAGGCAAGAATTACGGGGATTGATGTCCATGATTCCTACTTTTCAAAAGGCTGAAAAAGCCAGTTAACGGGGGCTGGATTTGGCTATTTTTTTTATTGCAGTGATTGCTTTGGGGCTTTTTTATTTTTTCTTGTCAGCTCTCGCTCGGGTTAGCTCTGTCTTGCTTGTTGCGGTTTTGCAATGGACAAGCTTGAGCCTTTTGCTGGTGGCTTTTGTTCTTTTTATCTTGTCTGGCCGATTGATCTTTGCAACCCTTCTTTTAGGCACCGTTGTTTTGATGGGCCTTCGCTATCGTCGATCAAAAAATAAAACGCATCACCCCTTAGGCTTGGTTTTTTTTCCTGAAGATTCAAAAACTTCTTCTTCCGAAAAGCCAAAAGAAGAGTAATTTAATTTTCTGAAAAAGGTTTATTTTTCTAAAGGGACGAGATTGGGGGAGCTTTTTTTAAGCTGTTCGAGAAGGGCTTGGCTTAATTCTAGGATTTCAGAGGGGAGGGGGTCCTTTTCTGTAAAGGGCTTTTGGTAAAAAGGATCTAAAGACAGGCGTCCTAAAAGAGGAAGATTTTCCTTTTTGGCTTCCCTCAAAAGGGCATCTTCTCCCCAGGGGCGTAATTTTTTTGTACATCCGTCGCAGCGAATTTCTCCCATATTTTCTACAAATCCTAAAATAGGGGTGCCCACTTTCCGAAACAGTTGAAGGGCTCGGCGGGCGTCTTGGATCGCTAAAGCTTGCGGAGTGGATACAATCAAAACCTCCAAAAGAATTTTTTGCGCTAAAGACAAAGGGACATCCCCAGTGCCTGGAGGAAGGTCGACAATCAAAATATCTAGCTCCCCCCAGTTTACATTAAAAATAATTTGCTGAAGGGCATGGTGCATCATGGGACCCCGCCAAATGGTTGCTTGATCTGGGGCCATGAGAAAACCCAACGACATGGTCAGCAAATTTCCTTTGGCGACGGGCTCAAGATTTTTACCGTCAAGACATTCTGGTTTTTGATGAAGGTCTAGCAAAAGAGGGAGGGAAGGGCCATGAATATCTGCATCTAAAAGGCCTACACGGAATCCCTGGTGTAAAAAAGAAAAGGCCAACGCACAGGAAACGGTGGATTTTCCAACGCCGCCTTTTCCAGAGGCAACCGCTAGAACACGCTTAATTCCCGGAAGGGGCTGCGGAATAAATACAGGGGGCATTTTTTTTCCTTTGACAGCTGTTTTCTGCCATTGCCTTTGAATGACGAATCTTTTATAAGAAGTCAATCGATTTGGGCGTGATGCTGAGTCCTGTAATATTTATTTTCCTCTTTAAAAAGGATAGAAAAATGACTTTAAAGAGCGATGAGGGTCCGTGGGGGTCCAGAGAACCGGATCAAAAAGCTCAGAGGGGACCTACCAAGCAATCTTCTGTTCCCTTTGATGTGGATGCTTTACTACGCCAATTCCAATCTTTTTTTTCCTCAGGTCCCGGAAAGCCCAAGGAAACCTCACGTCTTGTCTTAATTGGTGTGGTCATTGCCTGTCTTTTGTGGCTGAGTACGGGGATTTATAAAATTCAGCCGAATGAACAAGGAGTGGTGCTTCGTTTTGGAAGGGCCGTTCGGGTGTCTCAGCCAGGATTGAATTACCGCTTTCCCTTTCCTATTGAGACCGTTTGGATTCGGGATGTCACGGCGGTCAATCGCATTGATAGTGGGATTTCTTTCATGACCCGCGAAGGAGGCGGTTCAGGAGAGGAAGCGCCCATGTTAACGGGGGATGAAAATCTTGTAGATCTTCAGTTTACCGTTTTATGGGTAATTAAAAACATTGAACAATATCTTTTCACGGCAAAAAATCCTCACGAGACGGTTCAGTTTGCGGCAGAAAGCGTGGTGAGGGAAATTATTTCTCAAATGCCCATGATGTCCATTTTGACCCAGGGAAGAAGCGTCATTAACCATAAGGCTCAGGAGTCTTTGCAAAAGTTAATGGACCAGTATGGTTTGGGGATTCATATCCAAGAGGTAGTGATGGGACGCATTGATCCTCCTTCTGCAGTGATTGATGCCTATCGAGATGTACAAAGAGCAAAAGCAGATCAAGAGCGTCTTATTAACGAAGCCCAGGCTTATCGGAATTCTGTTGTTCCTGTTGAACGGGGGAATGCCCAACAGATCATTCAAAAGGCTCACGGTTATGCTCAAGAGGTTATTGCGCAAGCGAAGGGAAAGACCTCTCGGTTTCTTTCGGTTTTGTCAGAATACGAGAAAGCGCCTGAGGTTTTATCGACCCGATTGTATATTGAGATGTGTCGGAATATTTTAAAGTCTAACCCGAAAATCGTGATGGATTCCCAGCTGGCGAGCTCTGCGAAGGGGGGGGGAGTTTTGCCCGTTTTACCTTTAATGCCCTTTGCTCAGAATCCCTCTTACCAAAAGCAGGAGGATTCTCCTGAGAAGTCCTCATCAGAGAAGGCGGAGAAGACAGGTGGTTGAGAAAAAAATGGCTCCTAAAAATCTTGCGGCTTTCGGTATTCCTTGCCTTGTAGCCATGTTTTTGGGGCTGGGAAGCTTGTTTGTGGTGAATGAGCGAGAGCAAGCGTTGGTGCTTCAGTTTGGTGAATTGTTGTATGTCCTTCGAGAGCCCGGTTTACATCTTAAGGTTCCTTTTGTTCAAGATGTCGTATATTACGATAAGCAAATTCTTGATTTGGATATCTCTGCAACGGAGGTCACCTTAGGAGATCAGAAGCGTATTGTTGTGGATACTTTTACCCGTTACAGGATCGTAGATCCCGCTCTTTTTTATAAATCAGTTCGGAATGAGCAGGGGGCACAAGGACGTTTAGCTGCCCTTGTGACTGGCTCTTTCCGGAGTGTTTTGGGGGCCAGTTCTCTTCCCCAGATCCTTTCTTCAGATCGTACTTTGATTTTGAAAAAAATTCGCGAACAGGTGAATAAAGCCCTTCAAAATTTGGGTCTTCAGGTGGTGGATGTGCGTATTCGCCGCACAGATCTTCCCCCTGAAAACAATCAGGCCATCTTCAGGCGTATGATTAGTGAGCGTCAGAAGGAAGCGCAAGAGATTCGTGCTGAAGGTCAGGAAAAGGGACAGATTATACGAGCAAAGGCTGATTTAGAATGTGTGACCTTAAGGTCGGCTGCAGAAAAAACTTCGGAAGAGCAAATGGGGTATGCGGATCAAAAAGCTTTAGAGATTGTCCGACAGGCTTTTGAGAAGAATCCATCCTTTGCTGAGTTTTATCAAAGCAAAGAGGCTTATGAGTCGAGTTTTGATCAAAACACCCATTTTGTTTTAACACCCGGTAGTAATTTTTTAAAATACATGAATAAAGATATGTCCTTATACAAGGGACAAAAGTGATCATAAAATTTTTGAGATTAAAGAGGTATGGGATGAAAAAAAATCAAAGTAATCTTTTTGGTGCAATAGGTTTATCTCGTTGGGTTTTGGGGGTTAGTTTTCTCTTAGGAGGTGCCCCTTTTCTCCAAGGAGCGGATTCTGTTTTAAGCTCCCCAAAGTCTCAGCTTCCAGCCTCATCACCCTCATTGTCGTCCTCTATTAGCTGTTTTGGGCCTCAAGGGTTTGCAGATATTGTGGCTCCTCTTTTGCCAGCTGTTGTGAATGTTTCTGTCATTAAAAAAGTCACGACCTATAGTCTTGATTTTGGCCCTGGCGGTGGTGGGGCGCCGGGGGGATTTGGTGGTGGAGGTGCATCTCCGATGGACGATTTGTTTCGTTTCCGAGACTTTCTAGAGCAGTTTGAGCTTGCACCTAAAAAGCGGCGTGTTCCAGTGGGCGTAGGTTCAGGATTTATTGTGGATCCTGAGGGGTTTATTGTCACCAATGCCCATGTGGTTTCTGGCGCTGAGGAAATTGTGATCACCATGAGTGATCAAAGGGAAATGAAAGCAAAGCTTGTTGGTGCCGATTCAAAGGCGGATCTTGCATTGTTAAAAGTCACGTCTGCGAAACCCTTGCCTTTTGTGCAGTGGGGGGATGCTGCAAAAATGCGGGTAGGTGATTGGTCGATTGCCGTTGGGAATCCTCTGGGTTTGGGAGGAACGGTGACGTTGGGGATTATTTCTCATGTGGGTAGAAGTTTTATGATGCAACCCTCCCATGTGGGAGGTTTTTTCCAAACGGATGCTCCCATTAACGTGGGAAATTCCGGAGGCCCGCTTTTTAATATTGAAGGCAAGGTGATTGGAATTAACATGATGATTGCAAGCCCCACGGGTGGGAGTGTTGGAATTGGTTTTGCGATTCCCTCAGATGTGGCCCAATTTGTGATCAACCAATTAAAAACCTATGGTCGGGTCAAGCGGGGATGGATAGGCGTTCAAATTCAGCCTGTAAATCAGGAAATTGCAAAAAGTCTTGGTCTTAAGGTACCCCAAGGAACCCTTGTGGGCAGTGTTGTGGAGGATGGTCCTGCGGCAAAGGCTGGAATCGTCCAAGGGGATGTGATTTTAAAGATTAACGGTGTGACGGTGGAAGATTCCACAAAACTGATCAAGGTGGTGGGGGCTCTTCCCATTGGCTCTGAGGTTCCACTTATTGTTTGGCGCCGTTTGAAGGGCAAAAATACTTCTGAAGAGGTGACTCTTAAGATAAAAATTGGAGAGTTTAAAGATCAAGAAGAAGAGCTCAAGGATGTCGTTAAAAAAGACGCAAAAGGTCCGGATGCGGGTGTTGAAATTTCAGGTCTGACCCTTCAAGAGTTGACCCCTAAATTACGTCAACGCTATCAATTGGGCGAGCTGGTTTCGGGGCTTTTGATTGCGAAGGTTGATCCGGAATCTGCTGCTTACGATTCTTTTAAACCGGGTGATGTTTTGCTGGAAATAGACCAGCAAAAGGTGGTCTCCCATCGGGAAGCAAAAAATC
>CAZGKG010000022.1:0-5530 GCA_964525615.1 uncultured Rickettsiales bacterium
CGCGCTGGCCAGAAGGTGCACGTGCACTACACGGGTTGGCTCAATGAAGGGGGTAACAAGGGAAAAAAATTTGATAGCTCCCTCGATAGAGGTAAGGCTTTTTCCTTTACTCTTGGGGCAGGACAGGTGATCCAAGGATGGGATGAGGGGGTTTCTGGCATGCAGGTAGGTGAAAAACGAACACTTTTTATCCCCGCTACCTTAGGGTATGGAGCACATGGTGCGGGCGATGTGATTCCCCCTAACGCCGATTTGATTTTTGATGTGGAATTAATCGATGTGGAGGATGCCTCTTAAAACAGCCTTGATCCTAGGTCTTTGATGGATTAAGTATCACGGCGTCTCCAGATTTGCTAAGATTGCATTCTAGAGAGATTCACTGCTAAAACTGCCCCTGTCCTATTTTTTTTAACCAAAAAAATGTTTGAAGGGGCAGGGATTTTTCTACCCCCCTCTTGGCAGATCAGGTCGGAGATTCTTTTAAACAAAAGCTGTTAATCTCTATTTTTAAGACCGATAAATGACACTCTCTCCTCAGCGTCTCTTTTTTTCTAAAACTCCACAAAAAAGAGAATGTATTTTTTTATAAGGATTTTTTAGGACATGGTACGTTCTTTTTTATTCCTTACAGTCAGTGCTTCTCTAGCGATGAGTGCTGACTTCAATGATGATGTGAAATCCGAAGAAAACAGTCATTCTGAAAATGTCATGAAGTATAGTGATAATGAGCTTGATGCTGCGACAGCTCTCATTTTATTAAGCTCTGTTGGCTTGAAAATAGAGGACAATGAGTCACGTATAGCTCCAAAAATAATTTCTGATGTGCACACAGGAAATGGTTCGGTGGATCAGGTTCAAGAAGCTCTAGATTTAAGTTTAGGTAAGAGAGATGATAGATGGGCCTTCCTCTCAGGGGTATTCGCTACACCCGAGCAGGTTGCAGAAGCTCTAGAAGGGGATTGGTTCTATGTGGATCATGGAACTCTTGGTGGCCTTTGGGTGGCTAACGCGCGACTTAATTCCCTTTTAAAAAATTCTAAGGACTAGAAATGAGCGTAAAAAGTTTCGGTGCCCCAAAGTAATTCTTTCGATTTTCTTGACCACTCGAAGGATAGACATATCGGTACAAAAAAATAAATAGACTGAGGGAGAGATTAATTTCTTGTTTAATCTTCTAAAAAACAATTGGAAAAAAAGCTAAATAATAGAAGAGCTAACAAGTATAAAAGTTCACAGGCGCAGTCCAAGAGGAGTTTTTCTTCAGTCTTTTCTTGAGGCACCAATGATCTGGAATTCCTTGGGGGCTCTCCCCGGGATTACACGCAAGTAAGCTGATATGCTAACCCTTTTCTACCAACAGAGGACGGCCATCGCTGTCAAAGGTATGGCCGAGACTTTCCCATCAATCTCAACGTGATGGAACGTCTTGGAAAGATTTTTCGCTTAGTGTTTTCGTGGAATTTATGAAGCACTCTTGGAGTCTGAGGTTTTTTAAGCTAAGGTTTCAAAAAATGTTTCGCCGGATTAGCTCAGCTGGTAGAGCAACCGATTTGTAATCGGTAGGTCAGGAGTTCGAATCCCCTATCCGGCACCAGGTTCTGCAAGGGTTTTACGCTTTTTTTTCTCAATCAGAAAAAATTTCATCGCCATTTTTTATCTGTTGAGCGCAGCCTCCACATTGTTGCCTTCCGGCAGGTCGCCTTTTAGCAAGCGAGCTTGGTTTTTCTGGAGATAGACCTGTTTCCGTCAGCTCGCGCGTCAACAAAAACCTGTGACAATGAAGTTTTGGATCCCCCTTTTTGAGGCAAAAACCCTCAATCGCGGCTAGACCGAGAGTACAGAACTGGTCTTACGTTATTCGGATGCGAAAAATTTATTTTCTTAAAGCAAAGCCTTTACAGAAGCATCCGATGTACGTGGTCCGTCATAAGACGAGATCATTTGTTCTGAATGCTTGAGAAATCTTTGCAAGAGTTTTTTTAGAGCCAGCATTCATCTTGTTGAAAAACATCAATTTTTTCTACTAAGATTCTAATAAAAAATTAATAAAGTTCTTTTTTTTATTTAAAAAGATATGTATATTAAATTGAATACATTTTTAAGTAAGGTAAAAATGCATTGAAAGCACTCTCATTAATTTTAAATACTGATAGTGATTTTAAAAGCCAGCTCAATCCACTGGAAATTCATGGTCGTCAGGGGGTCGGTCTCAAGCCATTTTCAAACCCTTTACGCAATCATTGGGACGAAAGACAATTAGGAGCTGATATAAAATTTCTAATTATTCATTCCACCAAACTTTCAGTGAAAGGTGTTCTCGAGAAGTTTACATCTACAGATTCGGAAAACCCGGTTAGCTCTCACTATATTTTGCCTGAATTAGATGAAATTGAAGCGGGCTTCATCGTTCAAGTTGTGCCAGAGGAAAAAAAAGCTTGGCATGCAGGGAAAAGCGCCTGGGAAGATGTAGAATGGCTTAATCCCTTTTCCATTGGAATTGAACTGCTGAATCCAACCGTTCTTCCAGAAAAATCTTTTGCTGTTGACACACTCTGGGTGCCTTTCCAAGACAACCAAATTGATGTTTTGGGATGCTTAGCAAAATCTATCGTGCAGAAATACAAAATTTCTCCCTTAAGAATTTTGGGGCATTCAGATATTGCTCCAACGCGCAAATTGGATCCAGGCCCCTTGTTTCCTTGGGCAAAGCTTTTTTATGGGTATGCTGTGGGTGCTTGGCTTCAGGAGGAGGAAATTAGCAATCCAGAAATAATCAAAGAGCGGTATAATCCTCAAGTACCTCTTCCTGGTAAAGACGCACTTCCTCGATTTGTTGAATGTCTGAAAGCAATTGGATATGTGCTGTCAAGTGATCATGTGGGGGGTGATCAATTTTTGTCCGTGGTGCGCGCCTTTAAAGCACATTTTTCGAGGAATCAGGATCTTGAAGGATTTTATTCTCCGGCGATAGAAGAGATCGACGTTTACTGGGCGTGGGCTTTAGCAGCTAAGTATGGAAAAAATTTTTGAGGATTTAAAAGATAAAAAATGAAAAAAACGTTGAGTTTCAGGTGGGCGAAATTTTAAATAATCTAAAGTTTTTTTTTGAGTCAGAGGTTGCTGATCTAGAATTTGCAATCTTGTTTGGCTCCCGGGCCTTGAGTGCTTTTCCTTCTTACGCGGATATCGATTTTAAGATTTTTCTCAGATCTGAGGCATCTGATACCTTACGAAGACATGTGGCGAATTTTGCTCATGCAATAAACAAAAGGTTTGCAAGCATATCTGAAGTGAGCTCTTCGGATGTTCCATACGCCATAAAAACTGTCATTAGCAAATCCACTTTAAATGATGCGCTAAATTTGAAAGCTTTTGTAAATTCCGATGGAAGGCTGTACATACCCCCAGTTTCCCTTACGCCTGATTTTCTTGCTTCTCAAGATTGTCAACTCAGAACGGTTTTAAGCGCCTTAACAACACCTAATGTTTTGATTTGTGGTGATTTGGAAGCGTTTAAAGAATCAAAAAAGCGGGCATTCGATAGCATAAAAAAACTTGTATGTAATGTTTACAACGTAGGGGTCAATGATCACGATCTCATTGTAAAATTACTCTTGGAATCACCAACAGGTGCTGAATACAAAGAGTATCTTGGCTACAAAAACAACAGCGAAATCAAAAACTATCTTTTGAAGCATATACTAACTTGGGCCATTTCATATGATGACTGATGATTCTAATTTATTTTTGTCTCAGGCTAATGAGAAAAAAATTGAAAAATATTTGAACGATGTACTTGCCATGGTTCTAAAATTTAAAAACAGAGAAAAGGTGAGCAACTTTAAGGGGTATGAATATTTTCTAGGCAAGTATGTAGGAAAAATGCCCCAAAAAGAAGCAAGCCTCGATACCTTAAAAGGAGTCGTCGAGGATCTTTTGGATGAATCTGTGAATTTTTCTTCTAAAATGTTTATGGGTTTCCCGGATGCGGGGAATAGCGTTTCAGGGATCATTGGTGGGATCATCGAATCAACATGTCAACAGAATCTTCTAAATTCTGATTTCTGCGCCAGATCTGCAACTTTCATTGAAATCTGTACGGTGAGGTGGTGTCGGGAGCTCATTGGGTACCAGAATGATCATAAGCTCACAGATGTTAAAAGTTTGGGTGGTGTAGCCACTACTGGTGGCACATGCTCAAACATGTATGGTCTTTTAATGGCTCGTAAGAGAGCATACCCAGAGTCGTTTTCGAGAGGTTTACCCCAAAGTGCCTCACCTAAAATTTTTATTCCATCTGATATAACACACTACTCTGTTTCTAGTTCAGCTGGCATGATTGGCCTCGGAACAGAAGCCATCGAAAAAGTAAAAACTAAAAATTTTTCCCTAGATTTGGCGTCGCTAGAGAATCAATTAAAAGAATCAAAGAAAAAAGGCGATCAAATATTATCTGTTGTGCTGAATGCAGGAGATAGCAGAACTCTGACGATAGATCCTCTAAGGGAAGCCATAGAAATTGTTAGGTCCATTGAACCGTTAGCTTGGGTACATGTTGATGCTTGCCATGGAGGACAATTATTATTTTCACACAAACACAAAGAACGCATTCGCGGGATTGAGCTTGCAGATTCTATTTCGTTAGACCCGCATAAAGTGTTTAATTTACCCTATACGCTCAGTTATTTTTTATTCAAGGATCCCAGGGAAAATGAAGGATTTTGGACGTCTTCAAGTTTAATTACGAGTGATCCGTGGGCCTTAGGTCAATTAACACCAAATATAGGCTCCAAGACGTGGTCTACTCTGAAATTTTACCTTTTGCTAGAGCATTTAGGGGCGCAACAGCTAGGAACCGTTATTGATAATCGTATTGCGATGGCGCATAAATTTCGGGCGATTGTTGGACGCAACCCTTGTTTCAAGTTACTTACAAATCATTCAGACCTTAACTCCGTGCCATTTTTTTATGTTGGAAGTGACCAGACGGACTCTATTCAATCAGAGAGTTTTTTGTATGCGTTGAATGAAAAAATTTACAAGAACATGCTGAGACAAGGTGATTTCTACCTCCATGGATTTCCAATTAGAGATGACTGCAACACTTTAGGTTGCGGGAGAGAACAGAGAGTTTTTGTCTTGAGATATATGTGCGGCAACCCTACCATTACAGAAGAAGACTTAGAAACATTAATGACTAAACTATGTGCGGTTGCAGAAGAAACTGCACAATCCTTTGCCTCTAAAAACTGTTTGGATCCTGCGTAGATGAAAATACTGGATTATGCTGTAGATTATCGTGAGATTGACCCCCGCATGGAATGCATCATGGGGACTGAAATCGTCATGAATCTTGTTCGGAAGAACGGTTTTTCAAAAAAAGCGCAAGGCATACTTGGCTCATTATATGAATTTTTAACGCCCCTTAAAAAGCATGCCTTTCTTTTGCTGAATCAAATTCCCTCCCAGAGGAAGACTCTAGATCTAACCCTTTTTGAAGGTAGCGGTTTCTATCATTATGATGAGCCGT
>CAZGKG010000022.1:5540-6631 GCA_964525615.1 uncultured Rickettsiales bacterium
ATCATAAAGGAGGCGGGTGTATTGAAGCCTTAGCTATCAAAAAAAGGTTTGGACTCAATCCACTCTATCCTTCGTTTGGTGCAGAATATCATGGCGATCTCGGTACATTTTCTAGCTCCAGCTTGTTAGGGGTAAAGCGCCTGTGGCAGTGCATTCATGAATTTTTATCTTCTTTGACTCTTTTAGGACATGCAATAGAACACAACGACTCGATCAAATGTTACAAAGATGTCATTGGGCAGATGGTTATCCCATTATGTGTTGTATCACTGCCTAAGTTGAGCGAGATCATCCAAAACAATCTTCATAATAAACCCGATTTAATCGTTAAAAGCTATAAAGATACTTGCAATGAAAACCAAGCTGCAAAAATATTAATGCTTGTCCCAAGCCCCATAAGAGCTACTGACAATTATGATATAGAAGGAAAATGGTTTGAAACAAGTAATGTTTTTCATAGAATCACGAGTCTACACAAGACAAAATTACATAACTTTGGCAGATCCCCATTTTGGGACGAAGAGCAAACAAAGATCCGGGGAAGAACTATTGCGACGATGTTCAATGCAGGATTTGTTTTTCAACCAATTAGCTCTCATTTGCAAAATTACTATCTGGTTCCTACCCCTAGAGAAGGAAAAATCGCGCTAAACGCTGCAGACTTTTGTGATTTTTTACCCTTGGAAAGTTTGAATCAGAACACTTTAGAATGCGTTTTGCAGAATATTTTAAACGGTTGGCGAATTGCGGAGTCTTCCGGTCCTGTCTACACCGTACACAATTCAGCAATCTCATTTAAAGAGATTCTCAATTTAGCAAGACTTTTTTTTGAAGAATTTTTGGGCGATAAGTATTGATGAGAAATTGAAAAATTTTATGTGTTGTTATCATTTTCATTGTGTTTATTGATTGGCTTTGTGGCACATGACTTGCATAATTCGGTTGTTGTTGTTTGCAGACTGTTTGTTCCCCACTGTGATGTTGACGCCTACAGCACGCATGCAGGCCACACCAGCATCGTAGTAGCACGCTCGTCAAACTCGCACTTGTGAATGAAACTGACATCACTGTGGCTCTGTATCAATATATTT
>CAZGKG010000022.1:6641-14989 GCA_964525615.1 uncultured Rickettsiales bacterium
AAATTGAAAAATTTTATGTGTTGTTAACATTTTCATCGTGTGTATCGATAATAAAAATTTTTTCTAGCTTTCAGTTAAAGAATCAATCCATTTCAGTCTGGAAAGAAATGCTCTCTTGCATCATGTACGCAGAGGCAGTGCAAAAAAAAATAGCTTTGATAGTCGAGCGACATAAAAATGAGTGCAAAACCCTTTTGAAACCCCTTAGTAAAATTAGGTCGAGCGCTTTAATTAATGAAATTATTAATCATCTTTCCGGTAGAGAGTCTGAAATATCAAGAGACATCACAGCCCTTTTTGATCAAATAATGACATTTCAAACAACTGATAAAAACAAAAAAAATATCATCTACTATGTTGGTTACGCCGTTGAATTGAGTTTTTTCTTGGGTAAAGACAGTCACCAAGTCATTCATTGTATTGCTTCCCATTTGATTTCTCTCTTGAAAATCGAAGAGATAACAATCGCGTTATTAGAAGAGTACACAGAGACCCTGAAGGGAAAATCTCTAAGGCGCTTTATGAAATATCATCTAGAAGAAGCAATTCATGTCAAACATCATGATCTTAGAAGTTGGATTCTGAACACTGATGATCCGCAGATTGTCAAAAACTGGATTCAGCATTTCCTGACGTGTACGGAGGAATTGATGAAATTTCCTCTATTGTTATTACAAGACTACCTTGGATTTACTTTCAAGAGAGATCATGTGTTAGAGGCCATCCAAGCCTCTCACATTAACAGCTCGATAAAATTCCATTTAAGTCGTCTATGGAATGGAGAAGAAAAACCAGTTTACAGAACGTATCCGGTAGTTGAATTTAAGAATGATATGAGTGACCAAGAGCTCAAACGCCTGTTTATCGTTTTTACAAGACTTGTGCATAAAATTGGGTTTAACTTATGAAAAATTACATGCTCGATTTGCCACCTATCATTTCATTGGAGAACAATTTTGCAACGAATGTCAATCCGTTGGGGCCGCCAGAATGGGTTTTTAGTCACATAAAAAACAATAGTGAGGAGCTTCTTTCGTATCCTCAGTTATGGCATCAAGAGTGCGATAAAAATGTGGCTATTGCATTCGGCATCAACCCTGACCTTCATGTGACAATCCCTGGAACAAGCCAATTTTTCTCTAGTCTTCCTCATTTTTTTTGTAAAGAAAAATGTCAAAATGTGCCTCAGAAATGGGCTTCCTTTTCACCTACATTTTGGGAATATGCCTTAACAGCTCAGCTCAACAACATAGAGTTTATTGAATTTCCCTTAGATGTGGATCAGGAGAATTCACTTTTTTGTAAAAAAAACTTTTTTAATTTCTTAGATAAGCACAAACCCGATGTACTGTTTTTGTGTACGCCCAATAATCCGACAGGACATGTTTTCAGTAGGTGTTTTGTAAATGAACTCTCTTCAAAACATCCGGAAATGTCTATTGTGCTTGATTTGACTTACTCTTTTTTTGAATCTAATTTTCAGGAATATATCTCTCTTTTTGCTCAAAAACATTCAAATATTATAGTGGTTATTAGTTATTCAAAATTTTTTTGCTTGCCTGGCTTGCGGATTGGGAGTGTTTTTTTTTCTTCTGCTGACGCTGCAGAAAAGTATAAAAAGCTTTCTGGTCCCTTGCGCCTCAATGTCATATCCGAAAGAATATTGCCAAAATTGCTGAGAGATAAGACCTATATTGACACTACAAGAAAATTTTTCTCTCAAGAATGGGAGTTTTTTATTAAAAAAATGAAACAACTCAATCTTAAATGGATAAAATCTTCAAGTGCTACTGCTTGTTTTAGAATATTTTTTTTGAAATCTCCCAGAGGGTGCAGTAAGCTTTTAGGTTCTAGCAGATTCATAGCGGAGAAATTACATTCAAATTTTGGCATTAGAGTTTGTGATGCTGGTTTTTATGGCATTGAGAACGCTATTAGAATTCGTGTTGGTAAAAGAGAGGCGAATTTGAGACTCCTTAAAGCTTTAAAAGAATTGGAGCGACTTTTTTCTAAAAATTAAATTAGGATTATTGTGGTTAAGCAAGTAAAAATAGTTCAAAAAAAACGATATCTTATAACGAGTGCTCTTCCCTATATTAATGGGGTAAAACACCTAGGCAATTTGATTGGTTCGATTCTACCAGCTGATGTTTATGCTAAGTTTCTTCGTCAATTCGGTGAAGAGGTTTTGTTTGTTTGCGGTACAGACGAGCATGGAGCGCCTGCAGAAATTGCAGCTAAAGAAAATGGAAAGGAGCTAGAGGGGTATTGCGCTGAATTTCACGCTATTCAAAAAAATATTTATGAAAAATTCGATATTGAGTTTGATTATTTTGGTCGAAGTTCCTCGATTTCGAATCATGAACTCACGCAACAAATCTTTTTAAAATTGAAAAAAAGCGATGCCGTCTATGAGAAAAGGATCAATCAATACTACTCTCTCGATGACGAGAGATTTTTACCAGACCGATATATAGAAGGACAGTGTCCTCATTGTCACTTTCTGAGGGCTCGTGGAGACCAATGTGATGGGTGCGGTGCTCTATTAGACCCTGAAGATCTTTTGGAGCCTTATTCAAGCATTAGTAAGAGCTCAAACCTTGAGCTACGGCAGACAAGCCATTTTTTTATTAATTTAGCGAAATATGAGAAAAAAATTGCTGATTGGGTGAGTTCTCAAGGTGAATGGTCTGAAATGGTTAGGGGGATCGCAAAAAAATGGCTTAAGGAAGGCTTGAGAGATCGCTGTATCACGCGTGATCTTAAATGGGGTATAAGGGTTCCCCAAAAAGGGTATGAAGACAAGGTGTTTTATGTTTGGTTTGATGCTCCCAATGCTTACATCAGTATGACCAAAGACTGGGCTTTGGAATCGGGAGCTCCAGAGCAATGGAAAGATTGGTGGCTGAGTGATGATGTTCATTATACTCAGTTTATGGGCAAAGATAACGTTCCCTTTCATTCTATTTTTTGGCCAGCTATTTTATTTGCCTCTGATCTCGGGTTTAAGCAGGTTGACCATATCAAGGGATTTCATTGGCTCACGTATGAAAAAGGAAAATTCTCGACAAGCCAAAAAAGAGGAGTTTTCACAGATGTCGTCCTGACACTTTATCAAGCTGATTATTGGCGTTACTACCTGCTTTCTCATTGTCCTGAAACTTCAGATTCTGATTTTTCTTTCAGCTTGTTTGGAGCGGTTGTGAACAAAGATTTGGCCGGTATATTAGGAAATTTTTCCAACAGAACACTCTCTATGTTTGAAAAATACTACGATTCTAGAGTCCCCCTGAAACTCACGGATTCGCAAATTGATCATAATTTACTGAACAAAGCGTCTGAATATGTTGGAAGTATAAAAGACAATTTAAGCACTCTCAAATTTCGAAATGCACTCCAAGCTTTGAGATCTTTGTGGGTCTTGGGTAATGAGTATATTACTGCTCAACAACCATGGACAACCCATAAGCAAAACCAAAAACAGGCTACAGCGATAACATTGGTCCACTGCATTCACCTTTTAAGACTTTTCGCGATTGTAAGTTACCCTTTTATACCTGCTTCAGCAATTAAGATTTTGATCTCTCTGAATGACCCCCATGTCCATCGCATCAAAGAAACACCCTTCTGGAAAGGGCTAAATTTTTCTTATTTTGAAGAAGATCATCTTCTGCAAAAACCAAAAATACTATTTGACAGAATTGACGAATTAAGAGTGAAAGAGTTAACAGCAGAATTTTCAGGCAATGCTGTGTGATTGCCCTATGATAAGCACTTATATATTATGGCTGTAGGCGAGCATTTGCTAGGCATGAAGCGCGGTATCAAATATAAGGACATTGATAATGCCTCTTTTCTTGCGCAAAAAGGTAGAGTCCAACACAGACATACCTAAGGTTTATCTTGTTACCTTTGTTGCGAATTTACAATTTTTTGGAGCTGTTTCTATACCTTTTTTTATAGACTTAGGGGGTCTTAACTATAAAAAAATTTTTATTCTAGAGTCATTTTACACTCTGTTTTTATTTGCAACAGAAATACCAAATGGTGTTTTTTCTGACAAATTCTCAAGAAAAAATGCTCTCTCATTAGGTCTTTTTTTTCTTGGAATAGGCTACGTCATATTCAGTTTTTCTAGAAACTTTAATTTTTTTATTTTGGCAGAATTTTTTTGTGCTCTTGGCGCTTCCTTTCTCAGCGGATCAGATAAAGCTTTGCTGTATGAATTACTCAAAAAGCGTTCTCTTGAAGCGGAAGCCAAAAAATATCTTGCCCGAATGCAAGGGTGGGGTACGCTAGGAATGGCCATAGGTTTGCCTTTAGGTTCTTTTTTGGCAAGATCGACCTTCTTTTCTTCATACCCTGAATCCTTATCAGTTACTTTTCTCCTCTCAGCTTTTGCCTCCTTGGGTGTTGCAATAATTACATTAAGCATTAAAGAGGAGCCCATTGAACGCTGTAAGAAAAAATTTCTCAAGATAGGCTACGAAAGCCTGATTTTTCTATATAAAAACAAACGATTGTTGCAGCTCTGTTTGAACTTAATTTTAGTGAATGCTCCTGTGTTTTTTATCGTATGGCTCTATCAACCCATACTTGCAAAATTTAATTTGGATGTGAAATATTTTGGTATCGTTGCATGTATCTTTAACTTATTCGGTGTGCTTCTTCTGCGTCATGTTAATAAATTGGTGTCAGTTTTTGGTGTTAAAAATTTACTTTTTTACTCTGGATTGTTACCTGGAGCTATTTTTATGATGATACCTTTTGTAAATGGAGCATTTGCATGTGTTTTATTAATAATATTTGCAGCAGGTATTAGATCTGTTCGGACGCCAATTATTAATCATTACATTAACAGTGAAATTTGGGACGAAAACAGAGCCACTATATTATCAACTATCTCCACTATGCAGAGAGTGGTTCTCTTTTTTTTAAACCCAGTTGTTGGTTATCTCTGCGATATATCGGTAAATTATGCGCTGTTTTTTCTTGGAACATGCATCATTCTGATATGCTTGTGCTTCAGAAAAAAAGAAAAAATTTTTACGGAGCGTGCTGAAACTTGAGTTAAAAAATTAATCGTTTGTATATCAATCTTGGAGGGCCGCTGGATGATGCGCCAAACAGGAAAAGAAAATTTTTATTAAAACCCAAACATATGATCTAGGCTAAAAGATTTTCCAATAAATTCTCGCCCATGATACCCAAAAAGACGACAAGTCTCATCGCGAATAAGGACAAAAAAAGGGTCTGATGGCGGAATCTTTTTAAAAGTTTCATCCACCCAAAATAGATGAGATCCATTTTCAGGAATTTCAAGAGGCACAGTCTCTAAAAGTTCTCCCCTGTAAGACATCAGGCACAATTGCGTCCGAGACATTGGGTGCCACCTTCTTGATACAGGGTAGCTGAGGTGACAGAAGGTACGAATTGGCGATGTTGCGACTCTCAAGAAAAGGCGGGTGGAAAGTCCGGGAGGGATATGATTATATGAAAAAGGCTCATTTTTATAGGTCATGAGATCGTTAAAAAGATGGCTCCCAAAAGAGGTTTCTGCCACATGATGGGTTTCAAGATCATGAAACCGAAAAATGGCATGAAGACAGCCATCCACTTCTGAACCAGCCTCTAGATCATAAATTGTCTCAAGATGTCCTTGTGCTTTAGGATCTATTTTGCCCTGAAGCCACCGATTGATGGAAAAGACCGTTTCATGATGGCGAGGTAATTTCCCTAAGGAATATTCAGCGATTTGTTTACCTTCGGCGTCATAGGCTAAAACTTTTAAAGGAAGATTTTTTTGAAGCCTGCTCATGGGGGTTGGTAGCAGCTCTTGATCAAAGCGTCCTAAGGGAAGCAAGGGAGAAGGCACAAGATACCCTTTCCCAAAAGCAGGGGCCACCTTATGCCAGTGAGGATCGGGGGCGAGAAGGTCACGCTCTACATTTACATGGGCAATTGTCCGACGGTCTCCCCGCACAATCCCATACCGAGGACGTACAAAATAATTCCCCCCACGAATCCCTAATTGACCAGGCCAACGGGCTTCGGGAAGATACTTCTTTAAAGAAATCGCTACGCTTCCAAAAGGCGGTACCTCTTGTGGAATCGTCACTCCTTGAGAGTCCTCTCCCATCCTCTGCAGGTGAATTGTGTTGCTTGGAATTGTCACTGGGTGAGAATTCTGAAGCCATAAAAGGATATCTTCTCCTCTCTCCTCTTGTGGGGCGGGCAATCCGGCAAAATATATTGAAGGCCAAGCATTGGCATCATGGGTAGATCCAAAGACCATGCCATCATCAGAGGTGATATCGAGAGCGTATTTGACAATGTCATGGCCTCGGGCACCTAAAACATGCAAAAATAGTTGTCCTGTGACCTCTTGCAACCCAAAACGTTGACGGATTTCTCGAGAGTCCAATATAATCAAATGCTCACAAGGCTCTAAAGAATGCGTCCAACGGACAATTTCTTGGCCCATCTGATCGAACAAGAGACAAAACAAACGCACCTCTTTCCCACCATAACGATGCCAGTAATTGGCTGTTACAATGGTTGTGTGCACACCTTCTGCCTCTTGAAAAAAAGAAAAATTGGTGGCGAAGTTGATAGGATCTAAATAACGTTGGGGGTTTGTAAGGAAACTTTCTTCCAACTTTAGAGTGTTTAAATCTTCTACGATACATCCTTTGGGGATAAAAGAGTGAATCTGATGGCCCAGTCTTCCTGGATCAAAATCTGCGATCAAAAGAAAATCAACGGATGTGTCTTTGAGGGAGGAAATCGCTTCGGCAGGAATTCCGCCAACCGTTGACCCCACTTTTGTCATCGATTGCACAAAAACATGGTGAATATCTGAAGGACCTAAATCTAAAAGAGCGCATAAATCTTCCCCAAAACCAGAAACATCATAAAGGCCAACGCACTGGTGTTTTTTGATTTTATGGCGTAGAGCCTTTCGTTTTTCTTGAATTAAAGGATGTCCTAAGGCCTTAAAAAACGCCTCTCCTTTTCCTTGATGAAAAGTTTGATTTTGGAGATCTTTTTTCTTTTTTTCAATTTCTTCCCCATCCACAATAAAAAAATTTTTTTCTATTTTGAGCATCAATATTCCCAACAAAAACCAAATTAAAAAACACAAGAAAGATTGATACTTTGAATAATATCAATAGAAAAATTTATCACAGATTTTGTCACAAAATTATAAAAATATTAACAAAAAAATCTATTAAAGATTTTAATGGGATGGGGGGAAGAACCACTGTGTTTGCCGTAAGGCCTCTCCTGTGACAAGAGCACAAGCAATGGCAAGATTAAGAGAACGTCCTCCCCCTGGCATGGGAATAGAGAGGCAGGCTTCTGCTTCTTCTATAAGAAAATCTGGAAGGCCAATACTTTCCGAGCCTCCACATAAAATATCTTCAGGATGAAAAATAAAATTGGTATAAGCAGAAGAAGCTCGTGACGTCAAAGAGATCAGTCGTCCCCCCTTCTCCCTTTGCGTGTCGAGGATGGGCTGAAAGGCTTTCCAAGAGGGATGAACACAAGGAGGCGTTTCTCGAAGATAATCCATTCCCGCCCTTAAAAGATGTCGGTTGCTTAAAAGAAATCCCAAAGGGCCAATCAAATGAAGGGACAGATTTAAACAAGCGCTCATCCTGGCGAGTGTTCCCACATTTTGAGGAATTTCCGGTTGATAGAGAGCAAGATGCAAAGGAATCTCGTCGTTTTTTGGTACGCCCTGCAGGATTCGAACCTGCGACAACCGGCTTAGAAGGCCGATGCTCTATCCAACTGAGCTAAGGGCGCTCATCTATGATTCAGATTCCTGGATTTTAGAAGCTTCCCTTGTAAAAGGCAACTCCTGTTTAAAGTCTTAAAAGCCTTTTCCCTTCGTAAAAATTTTAATCTCCCTCTTTCTCAGGAGGAAGATTGTTTGTACCTTGGAAGAAGAGATTTTCTTAGAAAGGGAAGTAACGAGATGACACCATCGCAAGATCGAAATAGAGCCATTCTTTGTACCCTGCTAGGGTTAAGCCTTCTTTTTTATGGTCTTGCTTTGGTCTATATTGGGTAATCTTTTTATGTTGCCTCTTGGTCCTTTGGACTCTGAACTTGATCCTGTGAACACCATCTATTCTCCCCATAAACAGGGAGGATACCATGTTTTGGCTCGAAAATATCGGCCGCACCGCTTTTCACAAGTGGTGGGCCAAGATATTTTGGTGCGCCTCATCACCCAGGCTTTGAAACGGGACCGTTTAGGTCATGGGTTCCTTTTTTCAGGCATGCGGGGTGTGGGGAAAACGACAACAGCTCGACTCTTGGCCTGTGCGCTGAATTGC
>CAZGKG010000023.1:0-10489 GCA_964525615.1 uncultured Rickettsiales bacterium
AGGAACCCACGATCCAAGAAAACCTCTCGCAGTTGGCGCCTGCAAGCTATGTGACCTCCGTCAGGCCTGCTCTCAGTTCCTAAGAGGCCTCGATTGCCTCCGCTCAACCCTCCTCAGACCAACCAAAAAACTCAACCTCTGGCTCATTAACTGCGATGCACTCTCATTGCCTGGATGTTATCAAAATGTGTCGTGTGCAGAGGAGGAAGACCAACCGTAATGACTCTTTAGAAAACTGACCACGCGTTCTGTTTCCCGAGGGAGGGTGTAGGTCCAGTTTTCAAAGGGAAGGGCAAAGGGACGTACCAAACCTGATTGTTGAAGAGAAAGGCTGAAGCGGAAGGGAGGAGTGTTTTGATGTCCCTTAAGGGGAAAGGTAAAGACGGGTTTTCCCGTATAGCAGGCCTCAAACATCATGTTTGCGGAATCATTTGTCACGACGAAAAAATCGCCTAAGGCTAGAGCCCCCCTATAGGGATTGGGGCCATGGCCGTCATAGAAAAAAACACGGGATTTGTGGGTCTGAGCAAAAGCGGCCATTTGTTTTAGTAAAAAAGAAGGGGTGCGGAAAGAGGGAAGTAAAATCAGTCCCAATCCCCTATCAAGAATCCCTTGAAAAGCTTGCAATAAATCTTCTGCCACTTTTTGGGTGATGCGGTACCGATTCGTATGACCCCCCACAAGAAAGGCGGTGAGGGGACGGGGGAGGGGGTGAAAGGATCTTTCCCAGATGTCCGCCGCCTCTTGTAATCTCCTAGGTGTGATGGGGTGGAGAGGACCTGCCCCTACCCAGACGTTTGGCCCTCGAATGCGATCGTGTTCGCAGACAATGACATGATCGAAGTGCCGAGGGTTGATACGGGGATCTTGAAGATGCAGACGGATGATTTTTCTCCCACACAGCCTCCCCAATGCTAAGGAGAAAGGGATGGACCGTCTTCCCGCACTGATCAGAATATCCGGATAAGGGGGGGCAAGCGAATCATTTCCCTTAATCAGTTGTCGGAGGGCGCCCCAGTTCCATGTGGGGGGTAACAGAGCCCACGGCATCCGCCGGTCAACTTTTTTAGCGACCGTCTCAAATCCTAATCCTTCTGCTAAACCACTGACTTGAGAGTTCATGCCTGCATGTCCGTCCGTCAGCGTCCAGATTTTCACGGCAAACAGATCCCTGCTTTTAAGACCTCTGATCCCCTTAAAAATGCATCCCATGCCATCGACATGCCCCCTTCAGGCGTCAAGCGCACAGGCCGCAAGGCGGAAGTCTCTCCACAGATAATTGCCAAGGGATCTTCCGTAAAAAGGGTTCATGGCGCATCAGAATAAGCTTCCTTGGGAAGAGGGACCACCTCTGCAGCTTCAAGGCGCAAGCGCCGTCCTTTGAATTGAAACCAGGCCTTCAAGGCGCGCACCTGGCGTTCGATGATAAGAGCGGAACGATCCCAATGAATTTCCCCATCAAGACGGCCAATCTTAGGGGCGTAACAGACCCCTTCTGAGGGTTGAGGAATTGCTTCGATCTCTCCCTTGAGATAGCGGGGTAGGGTATTAATCAAAAAGCGGGCACCTTGAGTTGCCAGCTTTTCCGTTAAAGACGCCGTTGTTTCCTGGGAGGAAATTTTGAGAGGTTCTTGAGCGAGGATTGGCCCTGTGTCCATGCCGGCATCCATTTGCATTAGGGTAGTTCCCGTATGGGTATCTCCTGAAAGCAAGGCATGCTGAAGGGGGGCGGCTCCCCGCCATCGGGGAAGAAGAGAGGCATGGACGTTCACGCATCCAAGGGAAGGAATGTCTAAAACCTCTTGGGGCAAAATCAAGCCATAGGCCGCAACAAGGATCAAGGCAGGCTTTAAGTCTTTGAGATCTTGGATGACCTCTCCTTTCAAGCGGGTGGGGTTTTTGACCAGAAGGCCTAAGGCCTCCGCACATTGATGAACTGGGCTCTTTTGAAGAAGATATCCCCGTCCCTTCGGTCTCGGAGGTTGGGTATAGACAGCCCGTACCTCATACCCCGCTTGGTATAATTCCTGAAGACAAGGGACGGCGAATTCAGGTGTTCCCATAAAGACAACAGATATCGGGTAAAGAGACGAGGTCATGTTTTAAAAATTCCCACAACGGGCGCGTGGTCACTGGTTTTTTCCTGTGACCTCTGATCTTTTTCTACAAAAACCTTCTCCAGGCAGTCGGTCGCCTCTGGTGACAAGAGCAGATGATCAATGCGTAATCCTGAATTTCGAGCAAAGGAGTTTTGCCGGTAATCCCACCAGGTGTAGGGATTTTTTTCGACAGGATCGCGGGTGTCCAGAGAATCAGTGAACCCTAAGTATAAAAGAGAACGAAACCATTGTCGTTCAGGAGTGCTACACAGAATTTTCTCCCGCCAAGCCACCGGATCGTACACGTCTTGGTCTTGAGGGGCGATATTATAGTCCCCTCCTAAAATGAGGCGTTCTTTGTAGGAAAGCAACAGCTCAGCCCTTTGGTAAAGCGCTTCAAAAAACTTTTTCTTTTGAAGGTATTTCTCACTTCCCACCTCTTGGCCATTGGGAACATAAACGGAGGCCACGCGATAGCCTCCTGTAAACGCCTCGAGATAGCGTGTTTGTTGAGAGGCGCCTTCTTCTGGAAATCCCCGTTGTACCTCTTCAAGGGGGAATTTTGAAAGGATCGCAACGCCATTATAGGTTTTTTCTCCATAAAAGGCGGTATTATACCCTAAGTCCTCAAGAGGTTGGGCAGGAAACAGCTTGTCCTCCACCTTGGTTTCTTGCAACAGAACAATTTCAGGTCGTCTTTGTTCTAACCAAGACATCAAAAGTGGAAGCCGCATACGGATTGAATTGACATTCCAAGTGGCAATCTGAGTCATCAAGCGGCCGTTTCATGAGCAAAGCATTGAAGCTTTTTTTGGAGGCTCTGAATCCTTTGATGCACGCCTGTCAGAGTCTCTTTTTGGGGATCTTGATCAAGCTCAGTTATACATTGACGAAGCACCTGACAGGCCTTTTCCTTATTGCCTTCTTCATGGTGACAGCTGGAGATTTTCATCAAGACGTCATATTTTTTGGAAGATTTGGGAAACAAAGTCCGAAATTGATTGAAACGTTCAAGAGCGGTGCTGTAGTCTTTTTCAATATAATAGATGACGGCAGTCCAATAATGAGCCAAAGAACGAAAGGGGCTTTTAGGATGATCTTGTAGAAAAGTTTGGAAGGCGATTTTTGCCTCAGGAAATTTTTTAGCTTTTAAAAGATCCAGAGCGTTGTTGTAAGCGTCAAGCTCTTGAGGGTTATCGGCGGTGGGAAGTTCCTCTTTTTCTTCTCTCGAAGGTGATGAAGATAAGGAAGTCTCAGAGGAAGGGGATTGAGAAGATAACTTAAGCTGGTGTTCTGCCCGTTCTATTCGGCCCACTAGATCTCGAATCTCTTGCTCCAAGTCATTTATATGATTCTCAAGAGACCGGAGACGTTCATCTGACACATCAGCCCAAAGGGTTTGGCTGACGAAAAGACTTCCTCCCAAAAAAAATCCAATAAAATAGCGCATGTCTTTCCCCTGTTTACTTCATGGAACATATGACATTTTTGACTTCTTTTCTCAAGAGTGATAGGGGGATGAAATGGGTGAGATAGACTTTATAGCCAACGAATGCTTTCAAAGGAGAGATTTTTTGGGGGGAAGGGGGAGTTTTCGCAAAAAAAGACTGGAAATGATGCCGGTGATGAGACAGGTGTTTGTGGGGCTTTTCCTTGAGGAATCAGGAGATATTTGTGAGGGGAAGGGGGAGTGTCGGACAAACGAAGGTAAAAACGCCCATCCCATAAAAGGGATTTGTGAAAGTCATGAAGGGGAAAGGGCAAAATCCGTTGCCATTCTCGATCAATCAGCACCTGATCTCCTTGAGGCCGCAGAACGCATCCTCCCAATGTTGTGGTTTTGGGAAAAGGGCTTTTTAAGGTGTTGAGAAGATTTTTTTTCGCTTCTTTACTTAAGGGGTGGGGGGACACCCCGCCCACTTTACGCAGTATTTTTTCAATCAAAATTTCTTGAAGATTGGGGGGGGTTTGGAGCCAATATTTTAGCTTCACAAGAGCTTGGGCCTCTTGGGTCCAAGTGCACACTTTCGAAAGAAGATGGATACATTCTTTTTCATCCGTACATTTTTTGTGGTAAAATTTTAAAAATTCTCTTCTCCAAAAATCTTTTTCAGTCTCTGAAAGTTTCCACATCCATTGTCTCATGCGCACCCGCAGAAAACGGGTATTTTGATTTGAGGCATCTTCTTGCCATTCAATTCCTTCCGTCTTCAAAATTTCTTGTAAAATTTTTTTGGGAAGGGACAAAAGGGGGCGACACAGATGAATCCCTAAAAAAGACGTCAGAGGAAGCATCCCGCCCAATCCCCAAGTGCCGCTTTCCTCTTGAAGGCGCATGAAGAAGGTTTCCAGTTGGTCTTCTTGATGATGGGCTAAGAAGAAAAATTCAAATCCATGATCATGGCAAAAAAGAGCCATTGTTTCATAGCGTTGTTTTCGGGCGGTTTCTTGAAGACGTCTTTGGGGGGGATTGCGAAGAGGCAATGTGACGGGAAAAAGGCCCCAGGCTTTTGTGATTTCTGCCACATAAGCGGCCTCTTCGGAAGAAGTCGGGCGTAGACGATGGTCGACCGTCAGGACAAAAATTTTTACCCCCCTGTTAAGCCCCCAGCGGGATAAAAGGAAAGCGAGACAAAGGCTGTCTGCCCCCCCTGAAACCCCTACTGCTAAACGTTTCGGGAGAGGAGAAGGCAAGAGATTTTTTAGTATCCCATTAAAATCGAAAATAATGTTAAGGCTCCGGCGCGATGCTCTAGTTGAAAAGTTTTAAAAGGACAAATCCTAAGAACACAAGGAATAAAAATCCCCACAGGAAAACCTTTAAATATCTTTCAATCAGATCTTGAAGGGTAGGGCCTAAAAACCAAATAAAAACCCCCTCAATCGCGTATCGGGCGGCGCGTCCCAAAAAGGAGGCCATAATAAAATCTTGTAGATGAAAATGCCCAACACCGTAGGCCAAAGAGATAATTTTGTAAGGAATGGGGGTAAAGGCTTTGAGAATCAGGGCCCAAAATCCCCATTGATGCAGTTGGATTTGAACCTGCTGAAAGGTGACTTCCCATCCATAAGCTTTGAGAATTTTCATGCCTACCGTTTCAAAAAGAGTATAGCCAATTCCATACATCATAAGCCCTCCCAATGTGGTGGAAGCAGCTGCGACAATCACTAAGAGAGGAATTTGGCGACGTTTCCGAAGAGCAATTAAACAAAAAAGAGGATCCGGCGGAAAAGGAAGAATCGCGGCACAAGAAAATGAAAAAAACCCCAATACAAGAATAGCCCAAGGATGATCCGCATACCGGATAAATCGGTGGTAAAGTCGGTCGAAAAAGCGCGACGGGTTGTTTAATTTGTTCGAAACAGAAACCATTTGGGGCATCTCAAAATTAATTCAAAAGGACAGTTTGATAGGGGCTATCAAGGGAAAAAGGGGGGATATCCACCGTTAACCATTCACCCTCCTCAGTTTCCATTTCATAAGTGCCTTGGATAATTCCGGAAGGAGTGGTCAGAGCAGTACCGCTAGCATATTCATAAGTTTCCCCCGGTTCAAGTTTCGGTTGTTCTCCTACAACACCGACCCCCCGCACCTCTTGAGCATACCCTCGCGCATCGATAATATGCCAATAACGGCGTCTCAATTGGATGGGCTTGTCACTGTTGTTTTGAATCTGAACGCGATAGGCCCACATATAGAGGCTTTCTTCATGCTTTGAGGTCTCTTGTAAAAACAAGGGAATCACCGTTACAGAAATACTATGAGTCGTTTTCGTATACATCACTGAGGGCCTGTTGTCTTTTCCTCTTCACCCCTGACTTCTTTCAAAAAAAAAGTCAATCTCAAAATCTTTAGACGATCAATTCCTGCCAATAAAAATTTCATTTTTTGCCTCTTGAGTTTTACTTAAAAAGTAAAATTTTTCATGAGGTTACAGCAAATAATTTGACATTGAAGAATTTTTTCAACAACAATGACAAGCAATGTATTTTATTTTGATATTTTTTATCTGATTAATTTTTTTGGTAGGATAGTGATGAAAAAAAATCTTTTTTGGGTGTTAAGCGTTGGGGCATGTTTTTTATTTTTTATTTTTGTAAGTTCATTTTCCTTAAGAGCAATGATGAAAGTGGCCGACTCTGAATCTGACGAGGAATTTGAGAGCTTTGTTGTTGTACGCTCTTTGGATTGCATTCCTGATGATCTTAAGAAGTATCCTATTTTGGAATTTGATAAAGCTTTGATTTATGAGTGTACAACAGCAACGCCTGAGGCCTTACAAGTGGTTCTGGATCGAGAGGTTTGGGAGCAAACGCGAGCCGAAAACTTAACAGAACGTCTGAAACGGTCTACCGGTTTTCTTTTGCCTTTTGCCATATCTAAAGCGGTCATTTCAGGAACACTTTGTCCGTCTAATCTAGAAGAAAAAGATATGATTAAGTGGGAGATTCTTCAGGACATGGCATCAGAAGCCTTAAAGGATTTAGAATCAAGGAAATCAAAAGGAGAATCACTCGATCAAGAAACTTCTGATCTCCTAGAAAAAGCGGAAGAAACTCTTACTAATTTAAGAAAAGAACATTATGTTCCTGTCGTTTTAGGGGTGAGAATGGCTGAACTTTTTTTAAAGGATAACGAACTCTGGAGGTATCTTGTCAAAAGAACTGTGACGCCAGAGGAAAGAGAGCTTTTCGGAGATCTATAAATTATTAAATTTTTATGGTTCGGAATAGCTTGTTGGCCTGACTAAAATGAAATGCAACACCTTAAGATTTTTCTTGGACAGACAGGCTCCGGAAAGAGAGGCGCAAGTGATAAAATACAAGTAGTTGAGCTTAGATGAAAGAGTTAAAATGTTCGATCTAAGGCATTCGAAGTGATCCATGACGCAGAGATTGCCTCGGCCCTTGAGGGGCATCAAAGTCCATGATTTCAGGGGGGGGTGTAGCTTACTAGAAACGTCCTCTTGGGGATGATTTGCTAGACACAGCTTAGCACTTGAGAAAAGAAAGGCGCTACCCAGGGGTCGTTAAACCAGGATATTGAGTTTCAGCAATTGGTCCATCTGATTGTCTGTATTCGTTTTTATCGTCTCCTGAGCAGAGGACGACTTGAAAAAAACAAACTGTGCTTAAAGCCTCATAAATCCATCTAAGTCTTGATTGGCATGAGACCGAAAGAAAAAGTAAACGTTCAAACCGTTTCCTTTGAAGCGTGAAAGTGCCAAATGTATGGTTATTGAGTCAATGACTCTATACTACCATTTCACTATTTCACAGAGACCCTATCCATAAATAGGCGCGTGAAACAAGTGACAAGGGCATCGATTCCTCCCCACCTTGTGAGAGGGCCTTTTTTAATTTCCCTCTTGATTCATTTGGACGGCCTTTTGAAGAGACTGCTTAAAAAAGGAGGGCATCCCCTGAGGTGCTTGAGAGAAAATATCTTGAACCTCTTGAATCGCCTGGGTCAAAAGAAATTGCCGTAGCTCTTTTTCTGCTTGATCCTTTAAAAAATCCTTGTGGAAGTTAAGTTGTTTCTTCTGGTTGTCCGATAAAAGGACAAGCTCTTGCTCCAAATCTTTTTTAATATGAGCAATCTGCACCTCGGTGTTTTGTCGAATTTCCTCTATGTCTTTTTCGGTTTTTTTGGATAACTCTTCCGCTCGCCCTAAAGAGAGAGACGCTTCTTGAACATAGGTTTTTAATTCCGCTATTTCACTTGTGATTTGAAGACGATAGTCTTGAAGAAAAGCCTTTGATTTTTGCAAGAGAGGCCTAAAGGCGATCACACAAAAAATAATAAAAGAAACTGCCACCCAAAAGGAAGGATCATGAATCATATCAATTTTTCTTTTCTTCCAATGGAACAGACCTTAAAACTCCAAGAAGAGTGTCTCTTAATTCAGGAATCATTTGTGCGGCGTCTTTTAACCCATTGCTCTTTATCTGTTCGATGGTTCCCGTGAGCTCTCGGATTTTTTTTTGCATCTCATGATTTGAATCCTCAGAGGCTTTTTTCAAAGTCTCTGTCTTTTCTTTCATAACCATCAAAAGCTTTCTTTCACATTCCAATTTCACCTCTTGAAGATGACGGGTATTTTGCTTTTGTAGAGATTGAGCCTTTTCAAGAAATTCTTCAGCTTCTTCCCGTAGCTGCTTCATATAGAGGCGACGCTGGTCCAGAATCTTTTCAAGAGGAGGCAAAAGAACAAAAGACATCAGCCCCCACAATAAAAAAAACGTCAAGAAAAGCCAAAAAATTTGAGAAGAATAAGTCGTCCAATCAAGCTGAGGCATCGAATTTTTTGAGTTATTTAAAAAGAATCAAAAAAGCAATTAGAAGGGCAAATAAAGCTACTGCCTCCGTAAGAGCAAATCCCAAAATACCAATTGGAAAAAGCTGATCTCTTGCTTCGGGATTTCTGGCCACTGCATTGATAAGATTAGAGAAAATATTACCAATTCCAAGGCCAACCCCTAAAAGGGCAATAACCGCAAACCCAGCACCAATCATGCGCGCTGCTTCAACATCCATTGTTCCCACTTCCTTTAATGATCACCACTATGCAAATAAAGAGCATCATGAAAATAAATACAAGTCAAAATTGTAAAAACGTATGCTTGTAAAAAGGAAACCATGATCTCAAATCCTGTCAGGGCTACGTTAATTGCAAGAGGGCCAATGCCCCAAACCCCCAGACTTAATGTAAACCCTCCAAAAACCTTAAGCATCGTATGACCTGCCATCATATTCGCAAAAAGCCGCACCCCCAAACTGATAGGACGGGACAGATAAGACAAAAGCTCAACCGGCACTAATAAAGGGGCCATAAACCATGGAACCCCCGACGGCCAAAAAATTGAGAAAAAATTGAAGCCATGGCGTAAAACCCCTATCAGCGTAATCAGACAAAACAAAAGAGCCGCTAAACTAAAAGTAACTGCAATTTGACTTGTAAAAGTAAAGCTATAAGGCAGCATCCCCAGCATGTTTCCAAAAAGGAGAAAAATAAATAAAGAAAAAACTAAGGGAAAATAGGCAAGACCTTTCTCTCCATTAGTTTCTTTTAAAATATTGGCGACAAACAAGTAACTTGTTTCAAGAACTGCCTGAAGAATACCGGGTTCCAGATGAAGATTTTTTCGAACTAAAAGAAACAAAATCATCGGCAAAAGAGTCGCCAAAAGCATAAACAACGATGCATTGGTAAAAGACAAATCCACTCCCGCAATCTCAAAAGAGATAAGAGGACGAATCAGAAATTGATGCAAAGGGCTGTGCATAAATACTCTCCTTAATCGGGCAGTAGGTGCTCAATTATGAAAGAGGCCCCCTTGGATCGTCAATCCCTTTGATAAAGATATAAAGAGATGACTCATAAAAAATGCTCAAATAAAGTTTTTGAAAGCAAGTCTTTAGAGTGTTCCTCAGGTTTTTATAGGAGTGACTGCCGTTTTTCTACCGACAGAGCACCTTTGATCTCTTACTTGCATAATGTCTCTACAAATCCCTTGAAATAAGGATCGGCCTTTCCTGCTTTTTTAAAATCTGGGGATTATGGGAGGCTTGTTGTAGAAGCGGGGCTCTAAGAGGAGCATGGCCCTTGGTCGCTTTTTTGTACCTCCTTTTAAAGGCTGCCCCCCCCTTTTTTTTGATTTTTAACGTGTCAAATTTCCCTCAAAGAAAATCAAAACGGATATCTTTACAAACGAAAAGTATAGGAAATCTTGCCCATGAGGGTCTTGTTATTTGGTTTTTTGAAATCTTCTTTAACGGCCCAATTAGCATTAGTCTGATATTTTGAGATCGTAAATTTTTGTAGGGGCGTATAAGTAAATTCCAAACCAGCTGAAAGATTTTTATAGACTTTTGTCAGAAACCCCACGCCCAGTGTTATTTTTTCCCTAATTTTAGAACAACGACTTTCGCCGCTATACGCATCAATAAAGAGCGCTTCTTTAAGTTTCCACCGAGACGATCCCCATCCTACAATCAAATTAAATAAAGTAGGGTTCTGAGAGTTTGCAAATAAAATCACCCCAGGATGAAAACGTACACCTAAAGAATCTGTTTCTCTTAATTGAGCGCTTCCTGTATTGATGTCGACAAACATAAAATCGAGCTTTTTTGTTTTTTTAGAGGACATTTTCCCATACACCTGTCCACCAAGATAAAAAATTTTGGAAAAAACATGTCCATACCCCAAAGCGATTTTCCCCGAAACACCAGAGTATGATTTTTTTCTGTTAGATTCTGATTAGTCAGAGTTTTTATCTTGAAATATGAAAAGAGATGGGAAAGATAGGCAGCAGCCGGAACAATCGGCTCTCCATAGATGATATGTTCAGGTATAAAAGAGGGTGATTCTGTATTAAATTCAGAATGA
>CAZGKG010000023.1:10499-14688 GCA_964525615.1 uncultured Rickettsiales bacterium
TCGATTAATTTTGAATCGCCCTACTTTTGTGAAATCATAATGGCGAATTGATTTGACGTCGCCCCAGTATCCACCGATCCCGCCCTCTACGAAAAATCCTGTAAAAGGGGAAGTCGATCCCGAATGATTTTCTGCAAAGACAAAGCTGCTTGAAACAAAAAAGCAACTAATTGTAAATAATTTTTTTATCATTTGTTTTCCTTTTTTTGTTTTTTTGAAACAAAACAAAAATAACAATAAAAAAAAATTATGCATATAAATTTAAAAAAGAATTTTTATATTTGAAAATCAATTATGTTTATTTGAGTTAAATTTGATGAGATGTGTTTTTTTGTGACACATTAGAGAAAGATATGAGATATCCGAGCGATCTTGTGAATGACGTGTGGGCACTGATCAAAAGGGACGTTGTATTTTCTAGGGTTACGGGAACCGCTGCAAACACGGTCATCGTCACATAGTGCATGCTCAATGGGATTTATTTTGTGATGACGAGCTTCTGGTGGTTTTATTTGCCGAGGGAGCTTTCGCCGTGGAGGAGTTTCTAAGTTTTATCCAAAAAAATGTTTAAAGCCTCAGCCGCATTAAATTAATTGTGGCCGGAAGGGTATTCACCCTGACGTACCCATTGATCCATAGCCAAAACCCAAAAACACCTGATTATATCAAGACAACCACTTAAGAAGGGGGCCTCGATTTTTTCAAAAAGTTTTTAACTACAGTACCAAGGAGCCACAAAATCAGCCGTCCATAAATATAAGACTTGCAGACCTGAGGTGTCCCTCCAACAGAATCTCACCTTTTGGGCGAGCCAGTCTTATTTTTTTTGAACGATTATGCCTGTCAATTGACAGACCTTTTGAGACAGAGTAAGGATGGTGGACATGGTGGCCGGGTGGCAGAGTGGTTATGCGGAGGACTGCAAATCCTTGGATGCCGGTTCGATTCCGGCCTCGGCCTCCAAAGTTTTTTAGGTTCGCGAAAATTTTGATCATAATTTAGAAAAAAGCAAAACGCGTGGACAAAAATAGATTTTTAATCTAGGTATGCTGTATTAGCCTTTGTTATTCAATTTTGCGTGTCTTGACCCATGGTTTTCCGCCTTTTTTTAGCCCTCATTTTTTTTGAAACCTTCGCCCTTTTTGTTTCTTTTGGTCACGCTCGTTCTTATGCTGTCGTGGTGATGGATTCCCAAACGGGAGAAATTCTTCATGAGGTGAATAGCCAAAAAGGCGTTTATCCAGCTTCTGTTACGAAAATGATGACCCTCTATCTTGCTTTTGAGCAATTAAAAGCAGGAAAATTAAAATTGGATGATCGCGTCATCATTTCACGAAATGCTGCAGCTCAGCCTCCTTCAAAGCTTGATATTAGAGCAGGTGAAAGTCTTTCGGTAAAACAAGCTATCTTAGCCCTCGTGACAAAATCCGCTAACAATATCGCGGTGGCTCTTGCGGAAAAATTGGCTCAGACAGAACAAAAATGTGCTGAGAAAATGTCTCATAAGGCCTCCCTTTTAGGTCTTAAGGACACTTGTTTTCAGAATGCCTCAGGGTTTTTCCATCCCCGACAAAAGACAACAGCTTACGATATGGCCCTTTTAGGAAGAGCTCTTTTGAAAAATTTTCCAAAAGAGTATCAATATTTTAGCACACAAAACTTTAGTTTTCGGGGAAAAACCTATCGAAATCACAATCATCTTTTAGGAAAAATCCCAGGTGTTGATGGCATCAAAACAGGTTTTATTGAGAAATCTGGGTTTAATTTGATCGCCTCTGTCAAGCGTAAGTCCCGTCGTTTAATTGTGGTGGTGATGGGAGCAAAAACACGTCAAGGACGCGATAATCACGTGGCGGAAATCATTGAACAGGCCTACACAAACCCCCAATCCTTAATGACTCTGACAAACAAGATTCAACCTCAAGCGATTATGGTCAATCGCTTTCCTAAAACAACCCATTGTTCAAAAACGCCAAAAGAATCTTGTCCCAACATTGATGCTTTGTTGACCCTTGCAGAAACCCATGGTCATTTTTAAAATTCCCCGCAAAAAGGGGGCTTATTTCTATGTCTTTCGACGATTCTTTTGAAAAAAAAGCGCTTAAGCGAAGGGGGCTTAGCCAAAAAAAACAAAGGAATTTTTCTCTATCCCAAGATTTTCTTTTAGATTGTTGTTTAGAGGTGATGACTTTGGTGGGATGGGACGCTTTTTCTTTTTCAGAAGTCTCTTTTAAAAAAGAAGTTCCCCTTGAAGATCTCTCTCTCTTTTCCTCGAAAGAAGAGGTCTTAGAAGCGTTTTTTAGGCGCATCAATCAGCAGGTAGGTGAATCTCTCGATATTTCTCAAGGAGCTTCTTTTCAAGAGGTGTTGTTAGAAAGTTTTATGGTGCGTTTTGAAAAGTTAGGGCCCTATAAGGCCTTTGTAAAAAGGCTTTATGATGAAAGTTTTCAGTCCCCCTGTCTTGGAGTTTTTTTATTCAAAAACATCTCCCAAGAACTCTATAGGCCTCTTGAGTTTATTGACAAGACATCTTTCAGTTTTTATAAGTATTTTTTTCTTTTTGCCTATAGCCAAGTATTTCCCGTATGGCTTGTTGATGAATCTCCCGATCTCTCAAGAACTCTTTTTTGCATTGACAACACGTTAAAAAAAATAATTGTTTTTTTTTAAAATTAAAAAAAAAGTTGATTTTATTTATTTTTTTGTTCACCCTTAATTTGGGAAGAAAAAAATCTGGAATTTTATTCTTCTTGTGTTTGCTCGCAATTTAAAAAAAGGGAGGTTCGTTTATGTGCCCATAATTTATTTAGGCTAGAATACTAGCACTTGGGGGCTTTAGAGGCCATTTTACCCCTAAAGCCCTTTTAAAAAAAAAGAATCAAGTTATAATAGAGGAATAAAATTTTTAAGAAAATCTTTAGGGGGCCTAATGTCAGAAAAAATGTCCAAGGGAAGCCGTGGTTCAACTCAGAAAGAAGATAATTCTGGGTCTTTCTCAGGGAAAAGTGGAAAGAAAAGCACCTTTGACGCACCTGATTGGAATGAGGCTTTCAAAAACATTCCTCAGCTAAGCTTGAATGGTGTGATGCAAAGTCACCGTAAAAATATAGAAACAATTAACCAAGCCCAGAAAATGAGTGGTGAGCTTCTTCAAAGCTTATCCACATTAAATAATAAGTACGTTCGTGAGTCCTTGGAAAGTGTTGACAAGAAAATACATTCCTTTTCCGGTAGTTTAAAAAATTTTGAAAAACCTATGGCGACAGTAGAAGCTTTCTTGGAGGAGAGTAAAAATCCTTTTGAGCACGCTGTGAGTCATTGGAAACAAGCGACGGATCTTGTGACTGAGTCCACTTCTGAACTCTTTGAAGCTTACAAGAAACGTTTTGAAGAGGGGTTAGAAGAGGTGCAACGCTTCATCAAGCACTAGAATTCTATGTCTTTGGTATTGCCATAAGTTTCCTCAAGACTTTTAGAGATTTCTTCCTTCTGTATAAAACTGTACATTTTGACGAAAAAGCGTTTTTTTTTGTGAACTGCTCCAGGAGAATTTACCAGATGCAGTCTTGCCCCAAGAATGCGTCCGGAAAATTTTTTTTGAATTTTTGGGGAATGGTTCCAAACTGTTAAAAAGCGATGCAGAATATGAGGTCGTGTTGATTGATGTGACAGAAACCTGATTGAATGGGTTTAAAAAAATAAAAATATTTCTATTCCGGAAAGAAAAAGTGCCCACCCCTAAAATCCCAAGTGCTCCTCGATCAAAGGCGCCAGAAGATTATTTTCTCCCTTCTTCAACGGGACAGGCCATGATTTCCGGTTTTTTAAAGGCTCCCTATCATCTATTTCAATGCCAGCGTGCAAAGGTATGCTGATAAGAGCTATCAGGGGAGTTCAAAAAGTTCATGCAAAATAGATAAGTGCCTTCATTGGACGACTCCTCTCGAGGCTTTTAATCAAAATCTAAACAATCAATCCTTTGCACTGTAAACTTGAATGCGCCCTGAATCAAAACGTCATCGGTGTCTTGAAGCGATTTGAAATTATCGCAGATCGCCACCAAAAGAGATCAAAACCTCTCGCTTGATGCTTTGACCTTATTTCAGAAATTGATAATGAGCAGATCAGTTTTTGAATTTTGAAAGAGATTTATTTTAAAGGCGCTGTGGCAGAAGGGCTCTGAATTTTT
>CAZGKG010000024.1:0-14039 GCA_964525615.1 uncultured Rickettsiales bacterium
AGATTGGGCTTCCCTTAACTCCTGGCTCTGATGGTGCATTAACATCTTTTGAGCATGCAGAAAAAACCGCTCAAGAAATTGGATATCCTGTCCTCATTAAGGCTGCCAGCGGTGGCGGTGGCAAAGGCATGAAGGTTGCAAAAAATCCTTCTGATCTGGAGGAGGCCTATGCTCTGGCGCGCATTGAAGCCAATGCTAATTTTGGCAATGATGTGGTGTATATGGAGCGTTATTTAGCAGCTCCCCGGCATATCGAAGTGCAAGTAATCGGTGACCATCATGGCAACGTCGTACAATTAGGGGAAAGGGATTGCTCTATTCAACGACGCCATCAAAAAATTTGGGAAGAAGCCCCCTCCCCCGCTCTCACACCAGAGGCACGGGAGAAGCTCGGGGGGTTAGTGCAAAAGGCCATGAAAAAAATGGGCTATTTTAGTGCGGGGACCCTTGAGTTCCTCTTTGAAGAGGGCTCTTTTTATTTTATTGAGATGAACACGCGACTTCAGGTAGAACATCCGATCACAGAGATGATTACAGGGATTGACCTGATGCAAGAACAAATTCGAGTGGCCGCTGGTCTTCCCCTCTCCTTTACCCAGGAGGACGTCTCCTGGTCAGGCCATGCAATTGAATGTCGCATTAATGCGGAAAATCCAGAAACCTTTTTACCTTCTCCAGGAACAGTGACGGCCTATCTTCCTCCAGGAGGCTTTCGTGTACGCGTGGACAGTCCCCTCTATGCAGGGTATAAGATCCCTCCCTATTACGACAGCCTGATTGCTAAGTTGATCGTTCATGGGTCTGATCGGTCCGATTGTTTAAAGAGGCTTCGAAGAGCCCTTCAAGAGTATGTCATTGTAGGACCAGAAACCCTGCTTCCTTTGCACCGAAGACTTAGCCTAGAGCCAGCGATTGAAAAAGGTGAATACACAATTCACTGGCTTGAGAACTTTTTACATTCTTCTCAACAGTCCCCAACGGAATAAGCTTGCCCTCATGATGGTTGCCTCTCCTCTTAAGCTAGGGATTTTAGGCATCCGGGGCAGGATGGGACAAGCGATATTGCAAGAAGCAAAGGGATGCTCTGATCTTACAGTAATCGCAGGGACAACACGGACTTTATCCCCTTTGTTGCCGGACATTGTGCTTTCTCAAGAAGCGGCCTCTATCTTTGAACGCTGTGATTTGGTGATGGATTTTTCTCATCCTGAACTTTTTACCTCTCACCTGAAGGAGGCTTTGTCCTCCCAAAAACCTTTTCTTGTCGGCACAACGGGTCTTTCTTCAAAAGACCACACCCTCTTCCCAGAGGCAGGAACCCAAATCCCCCTTTTGTACACCCCCAACACAAGTTTGGGAATCAGCCTTCTTGTCCAACACGTACGTGAGGCAGCTCGTCTTTTGGATCCCTCTTATGATGTAGAAATTTTTGAAAGCCATCACCGCCACAAAAAAGATGCTCCCTCTGGAACAGCTCTTCTCTTAGGCCAGGCGATAAGGGAGGGGCGTGAAAAAGCAGGTTTCCCCTCCCCCACTTCCTGCGCTTTAGATCGCACAGGCGAAAGACCAGAAGGGCCAATCGGGTACAGTGTCCTCAGGGGGGGTGGTCTTAGGGGCGAACATCAGGTTCATTTTTTAGGCCCTCAAGAACGCATCACGTTTTCTCATGAAGCGTTTGGGAGAGATCTTTTTGCCACAGGTGCTCTTCAAGGGGCCCGGTGGCTTTCCAAAAAAGAAAAGGGGTTTTACCAACTGGAAGATCTTTGGGGCTTTGAAAAAGCTTAAGTTCTGGCCTAAACCTTCTCCTTCTCTGCCCCTGTGCGGGGGATAAAAACCATCATCATCCGCTTTCCCTCAAGTTTGGGGGGGGATTCAACTTTTGCGATGTCATTCAAATCAGCTTCGATCCGTTCTAAAACCCGAATTCCTAATTCTTTACGGCTCAACTCACGCCCACGAAATTGAAGCGTTACCTTGACTTTATCACCATCGGTTAAAAAACGATGGGAATTGCGAAGCTTGACTTGATAATCATGCTCTTCAATCCCTGGTCGAATCTGAATCTCTTTTACTTCGATGACTTTTTGTCGCTTCTTCAGCTCAGCCTGTTTTTTCTGCGCTTCATAACGAAGCTTCCCATAGTCAAGAATTTTACAAACGGGAGGATCGGCATTCGGAGAAACTTCCACAAGATCTAAACTTGATAACTTGGCGCGTTCTAAAGCATGAGCCCGGGTTACAACGCCAATCATTTCTCCATTTTCATCAACAAGACGTACTTGGGAAGCTAAAATTTGGTTGTTAATGCGAGGGCCCCCACTGGTGGGAGACGGTTTGCTGTATTGATTCAACTGACATCCTTTTCTATTTCGATCAAAATATTCCATAAAACTTCAAAAAGTTTAAAAAACTAAACTATCTTAAAGATTCAACTCTCTCCTTCAATAGCTCAATTGCCTGCCACAGTTCAAGAACTTCCTGATTTGTTTGTCCCAGTTGCCGCAGGGCCACAGTTCCTGATTCCATCTCTTTTTGTCCCACAACAAAAAGGACAGGAATTTTTTGATGACTTAATTCGCGAATTTTATAGCCGACTTTTTCGTTCCTGAAATCCCCATCAGCCCGAAAACCAGCGCTTCTGAGGTGACGCAAAACTTCTGTTGCATAACCATCGAAGGCGTTTGTAATGGGCAAAACATAGACTTGTACAGGGGCCAACCACAAGGGGAACTTCCCTCCATGATGTTCGATCAAGACCCCAATAAAACGTTCTAAAGACCCTAAAATGGCTCGATGTAACAAAACAGGAATGTGTTTGGCGCCATCAGACCCCACATAGGTAGCTCCTAATCGTTGGGGAAGCAAAAAATCCACCTGCAACGTTCCACACTGCCAGCGTCGTCCCAAGGCATCCTTCAAGACAAATTCAAGCTTTGGACCATAAAATGCCCCTTCCCCAGGCGTGAGAGTATAGGAAAGGTCAGCTGCTTTTGCTCCTTGACGTAAGGCTTCTTCTGCCTGATCCCAAATGGCATCTTCTCCCATCCTGACCGCTGGGCGATCAGAAAATCGTACCAGAATTTCGTCAAAACCTAACTCGTGATAAACTTCCTTGAGCAAATCACAAAAGATTTTTGTTTCAGACAAAATCTGTTCTGGCGTACAAAAAATATGAGCATCATCTTGCACAAAAGCCCTAAGACGCATTAACCCCAACAAAGCCCCCGACGGCTCAAAACGAGTGCAAGAGCCAAATTCTGCCATGCGCAAAGGCAAATCCCGATAACTTTTGAGCCCCTGTTTGAAGATCTCAATATGACACGGACAGTTCATGGGCTTTAACGCCAAAGCTGTGTTTTCAAGTTCGCACGTGACCATGCCATCTCGAAACTTTTCCCAATGCCCCGAGGTCTCCCACAATTTTCTCGACAAAAGTTGGGGCGTTTTTACCTCGACATATCCCCCCTTTTCAATCTTGTTGCGGATATAGTTTTCTAAAAGACGATAAAGGGTCCAGCCCTTAGGATGCCAAAAAACACTTCCCTGAGCTTCCTCTTGCAAATGAAATAAGTCCATCTGGCGGCCAAGACGTCGATGATCCCTTTGCTCCGCCTCTTCCAAACGCCGCAGATAGGCCTTGAGATCTTCCTCTGAAAACCAAGCGGTTCCATAGATTCTTTGCAACATGGGATTGCGCGAATCCCCTCGCCAATAGGCTCCTGCTACCTTCAGTAATTTAAACGCCGATCCTAAGGATCCTGTGGAAGAAAAATGAGGGCCTCGGCAAGGATCCAAAAAATTTCCTTGGCGATAAACGGTGATAACCTCTTCTTCAGGGATGGCCTCTAAAATTTCCACCTTAAATCTGTTGTCTTGCTTCTGAAAAAAGGAGAGGGCATCGGCCCGAGTCCATTCTTCCCGCAAAATTGGTTCATCTCGCTTTACAATCTGGTGCATCCGAGCCTCAATTCCCTCAAGATCTTCAGAGGTAAAGGGAGTTTCTCGGTAAAAATCATAATAAAAGCCATCCTCAATGGTTGGCCCAATCGTCAGCTTTGCCTCAGGGTAAAGCTCTTGAACCGCCTCTGCTAATACATGGGCTGCATCGTGGCGGAGAATTTCCAAAGACTCTTCGTTGCTTTTCTTCAAATGAACCTCATCCATTCCGTCTTAAAATCCCTTAATAATGGTGGTCACCCCATTCAGCATAAACTGTACGGCAAGAGCTGCCAGGATAATCCCAAAGACTCGCGCCAAGACGTTGGTTCCCGTCACACCTAAAAATTTGGTCAAGGCCTCCGCCATATAGAGACATCCATAAGTAATCAAAATTACTAAAAGAATCATAAGCAAAATCCCCCCTTGAAGAAAGAGGTCTTGGGGAACTTCACGCATTTTCATCACAACCGCCGTCATAGCCCCAGGACCAGCAATCAAGGGAATCGCAAGAGGAAAAACAGAAACATCTTGTTTAACAATACTTTCTTTTGTCTCATCTTGAGTGGTCGAAGTAAGCCCTGAAGGGGTCACCACCACCATTTCAATAGCGGCCACCAATAATAAAATCCCCCCCGCAATCTGTAACGCAGGGGTACTGATGGTCAGCACCTTTAAAAGTTTTTCTCCTACAAAAGCAAAACCCACCAAAACCACCAACGCAACTAAGGAGGCTTTTAAAGCAGTTTTTCGCCGCTGAGTGATATTTTCAAATCGTGTTACTAAAATAAAAACAGGCAAAACCGCCAAGGGATCCACAACGATTAAAAAGAAAATAAAAGAATTCAACAAAAAATAAAAATGATCCATAATAAATATGCTCCCTCCTTCTTCTAGGAAAAATGTTTCAAGTGATTTTTTAATTTCTGCTTTTATCAATTTTTTTTAGAAAAAATTTTTTTCGATTTTTTACTTTAAGAATTGAACAACCTTTCTTAAAAACATCTTCCTACTTCTGTAAGATTTTTTTAATATTTTTTCTTTTGAAGGTGATATTTTTAATCGAAAAAAACAGAGAAAAATATCGAATTATAATTTTAATTAAAATCTCAAGAAAGACCAGGGGAAATCTCCCTTAAGAAAACAAAATTTATTTCACAAGGTTTTTCAAAGGACAGATCTCTTGTCCTGCCCTCTGATTTCTTTTAAAATGCCTTCGTGATCATTCAATCAAAGAAAGAAGCTTGCGTGAGGAAAGGTTCGGGGCGTCCGGTGTCTCCTCATCTTCAGATTTACCGTCCCCAGATCACTTCTGTTTTATCGATTCTTCACCGCCTTACGGGCATTTTTCTATTTTTAAGCGCCTGGGTGTGGCTTTTGTTCCTTTTCTCTCTTGTATTGTGGCCGGCTTTTTTTTGGCAAGAGGGAATGTTGCGGCTTTTAATGTATGGATTTTTGGGTGGGTTTCTGAGCGCATTATTTTACCATTTGCTTAACGGGATCCGTCATCTGATATGGGATTCAGGTCGGGGTCTTGATCTGCCCTTTGTGCACCGTTCAGGAAAGGCGGTTCTTTTCGGGACGCTTCTTTTAACAGGAGGCACCCTATGGTGGATTCTATAAAGCCTTCTCGGAGGGGAAAGCAATTTGCCGTTTGGCATTGGATCCTTCAGCGCTTGAGTGGCATTCTTTTAATTCCCCTCTCCCTTTGGTTCGTATGGGGTGTTCTTCCTGTCATCCTTCGCTCCCCCACCTCTGCTGAGGCATGGTTTCATGGATCTTTCCATGCCTTAGGAGCGATTGTATGGACAGGGCTTATTTTTTACCATGGTCTTTTAGGTATTCAGGTGATTCTTGAGGATTATATTGCCTGCAAAAGACTTCGTTTTTTCAGTGTGTTGGGCGCCCAACTTATATCTTTGGGGGGTATCCTTTTAGCAATTTTTCAAATCCTTCATCTCTCATCGGGGAGCTAACCTTGAATCTTCAGACCCACCATTTTGACGTTCTCATTATAGGCGCAGGAGGTGCAGGTTTGCGCTCTGCTTTGGGGATGAGTGCTTCTGGCTTAAAGACGGCTTGTTTAACAAAAGTTTTCCCCACCCGCAGTCATACGGTTGCCGCCCAAGGAGGCATCAGTGCTGCTTTGGATAACATGGCAGAAGGCGACACCTGGATCTACCATATGTACGATACCGTCAAGGGGTCCGATTGGTTAGGGGATCAGGATGCGATTGAATATATGTGCCGTCAGGCAATTCCCTCCGTCATTGAACTAGAACATATGGGGGTTCCTTTTTCTCGCCACACTGACGGAAAAATCTATCAGCGTCCCTTTGGAGGACACACTCTTGAATTTGGAAAAGCCATGGCTAGCCGAGCTTGTGCGGCTGCGGATCGGACAGGGCATGCCATTTTACACACCCTTTACCAACAGTGCCTCAAGCACAAGACCCACTTTTTTATTGAGTACATTGTCATTGATTTGCTAATGGACCGTGGTACGTGTCGGGGCGTTTTGGCCTGGTGCTTGGAAACGGGCACCCTTCACCAATTTTCCGCCCATCTGACGATTTTAGCGACAGGGGGATACGGCCGCGCTTATTTTTCCTGTACATCCGCTTACACCTGTACCGGTGACGGAAATGGCATGGTATTGCGTGCAGGGCTTCCCCTTCAAGATATGGAATTTGTGCAATTTCATCCCACGGGAATTTATACGGCCGGTTGTCTGATTACAGAAGGGGCTCGCGGAGAGGGGGGATACCTCACAAACAGTGAGGGAGAGCGGTTTATGCTTCGCTATGCACCTCATGCCAAGGATTTGGCCTCCCGGGATGTTGTCAGCCGGGCCATCACTCTTGAAATTCACGAAGGACGCGGCGTTGGTCCCCATAAGGACCATGTGTTGTTGCATTTGGAACACCTCCCCTCTGACCTTCTTCACGCGCGTCTTCCCGGGGTGGTGGATACAGCACGTGTCTTTGCCGGTGTCGATATTACAAAAGACCCGATTCCTGTCTTGCCAACGGTTCACTATAACATGGGTGGGATTCCTACCAACTTGTCGACGGAGGTACGCCAGCCCACCCTTGAAAATCCAGATGCTGTGGTTCCCGGTCTGATGGCGATTGGGGAAGCGGCTTGCGTTTCAGTGCATGGGGCCAATCGCTTAGGAACCAATTCCCTTTTAGATTTGATTGTCTTTGGACGTGCTGCTGCTTTGAGGGCCAAAGAACTTCTGACCACTAGTGATCCCGCCCCTTCTGCACCTCCAGAAATTCTTGAAAAACCTTTGTCAAGATTTGAACAATTGCGACAGGCTGATGGATCTTTGAAAGTGGGGGAACTACGTTTGCGGATGCAACGAATTATGCAACGTCATTGTTCTGTTTTTCGTACAGAAGCCTTGCTTCAAGAAGGGGTTCAAGAAATGCTTTCTGTTCAAGAGGATCTTCAAAAATTAGGTCTTTTTGATCGTTCTTTAATCTGGAACACCGAATTAGTGGAGGGACTTGAACTTCAAAACTTAGTCGCTCAATCCCTCGTCTCCCTTTCTTCTGCTCTGGGGCGCCAAGAAAGCCGTGGCAGTCATGCCCGTGAAGATTTTCCTGAACGAGATGACGTCAACTGGCTTCAACATACGCTCAGTTGGTTGGGGGAAGATGGCCGAAAAGTGACGCTGGGGAAACGTCCAGTCAGCTTGAAACCATTATCAGAAGACACGGCCCCCATTCCACTCCAAAAGCGCGTTTATTAATTCCTTAAAACTGAGGCGATTTTTCTTTTAAAAAAGCACTTTTTTTTATGAAGAGTTTCTTCAAAAAGAACCATGAGTTCAGAGACGGCCTTATCCCAGCTAAATTTTTCTGATTGGGCGCGTGTTTTGGAAGCATAAGCGGTTCGCAAGGAGGTATCGGTGATCATGGTGAAAAGCCCTTCTTGAATCGAAGGTATGTTCAAAGGATCCACAAGCAATCCCGCCTCACCTGCGACTTCCGGCATAGAAGAGCTGTGAGATGTCAGCACAGGCACGCCTCGGGTCATGGCTTCCGTCAGGGGCAAACCAAATCCCTCTCCCAAAGAAGGCATGGTTAAAAAAAGAGCGTGGGCATAAAGGGTGGAGAGACTCTTTTCATCCACATACCCAATAACATGTACTTGTTTTGAAAGGTTGAGACGTTCAATATGGTCTTGAATATTATCGTTTCCCCATCCTTTTCCACCGGCAATGACGAAGGACACCTCTTCTCGAAGAGCCTCTGGAAGACCACCATAGGCCTCTAGCAAACGGACCAAATTTTTCCTTGGCTCAAGGGTTCCCACAAACAAAAAGTAGGGACGCTTGATGCCGTATTGATCAACAAAAGCCGGCTCTTCGGGCGGCAACAGAGGAGAGGTTCCCGGATAGATCAAATGGGTTTTATCTGCCGTTAAAGGAAACGCCCGTTTCAAGGAAGTTATAGTAGCGCGAGAGCTTGCCACAATAGCATCGGCCCGTTTCAAGGTTGAAGGAACATGAGTTTTTTCCAGAAAAAAGGTCGCTCTATTCATGGTCTCAGGCCATTCCCACCAGACAAGATCATGAATGGTTACAATCTTTGCCATCGCCGCAGGGAGAAAGGGAGGAAGACGATGGGCTGGTCCCCAGAAGATGTCTGGAGCATCCTTACGAGCCCAAATGGGCAGAAGAAAATCCCCCCAAAATTGTCTTTGAAGGCTTCCCTTGCAATGATTGTGTCGGAGGGTACTTTCCGAAAACTCCAAGAGAGGACAGGTATAAGGAGCAGGGCTATAGAGGAAGAGGGAAATGTTTTTTTCAAGCGCGAGTCTTTGGCACATTTCAAAAGTGTAACGACCAATCCCTGTCAGCGGACGGCTGAGAAGACGGCCATCAATACCGATTTTCATGATTCATTTCCGTTCTTAGTCAACAGCCACATGATGGTGTCCTCAAGAGAGAAAAAAGGCCAATCTGTTATTAGAGATTTAAGACGGCTCTGATCTCCCTTTAACATATAAATATCTTTTCCTCGTTTGAGAGAGGGATTTGAGTGCACCATCAAGCGATGTCCGCTCAATTTTTCTCCCAGATCCAAAACTTCTTTCAAGGAATAGACAATGCCCGAACAAACGTTAAGGGTTTGTCCCACAGGTGCAATTTCTAAGAGTTTTCTGTAAAGATACACAACGGTGCGTACATCGGAAAACTCCCGAAAGACATTTAAGTTTCCTAACTCAATGGAGGATTTTTTTTTGAGAAGATGATCCACAATTTTGGGAACTAAAAAATTCAAGGATTGTCCTGCCCCCGTATAATTAAAGGGACGTACAATAAATAAAGGAAGTCGATCCTTCCAAAGGTGGGCCATTAGCTCCATCGCTACTTTACTGACGGCGTAATCATTTTTTGGGCAGGGGGGGGTCTCTTCTGAGAGAGGCGTCCCTTGTGCTCCAGCATCTCCGTAAACATTGCCCGTACTACAAAGCATGAGGCTTTTGAGAGGCGCGTTGGATTTTTCGAGGGCCTCTAAAAGATGGTAGGTTCCTAATAAATTGACCCGATAAAAATCCTCTATGGTACCATGGCCGACAAAACTTATGCCAGCAAGGTGCACCACCGCTTCGGGAAGAATTTCTTCAATTTCCCTTTGGAGAGAGTTTTTATCTAAAAGATCTGATTTTAATCCTAAGACCTCATGACCATGTTGGGTCATTTCCTCTTTCAGATAAGGACCTGTAAAGCCAGAAAGTCCTGTAATCAGAATTTTCATAACAGCGGCTGTGCCGCTCGATTGCGCTCTAGATCTGCTTTCACCATCTGAAAACACAAGTCTTCTAAAGACATCTGGGCCTTCCATCCTAAAATCCTTTCGGCCTTTGAAGAATCCCCTATCAGGAGATCTACTTCCGCAGGACGGTAAAACCGAGGATTGACACGGACCACTGTTTTGCCACTTTTTGTTTCGATGGCCATTTCATCCTCACCCTGTCCTTCAAAGGAAATGGGAATATCGGCTGCCTCAAAGGCTAGTCGGACAAAATCTCGTACAGTCTCTGTTCGTCCGGTTGCGAGAATAAAGGTATCAGGTATTTGCGCTTGAAGCATGTGCCACATGCCTTCCACATAATCCCCTGCAAATCCCCAATCGCGCTTAGCGTTGAGATTCCCAAGCTCAAGGCATTCTTGCTTCCCAAGTTTAATTTTAGCCACGCTGTCTGTGATCTTTCGCGTTACGAACTCAAGGCCTCTGAGGGGTGATTCATGATTGAAAAGAATGCCGCTTGCCCCAAAGATGTCATAACTTTCCCTGTAATTAATGACCATCCAATGGGCATAAAGTTTTGCAACACCATAGGGGCTTCGAGGATAAAAAGGGGTTTCTTCTCTCTGGGGGATCTCTTGTATTTTTCCAAACATCTCGGAGGTGGAGGCTTGATAAAAGCGAATTTTAGGATCCACGATACGAATCGCCTCTAAGAGATTTAGGGCCCCAAGACCTGTAATTTCTGAGGTGGCAATGGGCTTTTCAAAAGAAACGCCTACAAAGCTTTGGGCCGCCAGATTATAAACCTCTTGAGGAGAAATCTTTTGAAACAGGCGTACGCAACTGGAAAGATCCGTCACATCAGATTCAACCAAATGCAAATGAGGATTTTCCAGAAGATTAAGTTCTTGAAGACGCCAAAAATTCACAGAACTTGTACGGCGAAATGTGCCATAAACGACATAGCCTTTTTCCAACAGAAAACGACATAGATAAGCGCCATCTTGCCCTGTGATTCCGGTGATAACCGCCCTTTTCATCCTGTGTCCTTCGCAGATTCCGTATTTTTTTCCTTTTCATTGTAAAAAGAGATTGCCTCTTGAATGGGGCCATCAAAAATAATTTCTCCACGGGAAAACACAAGACCTCTTTGACAGAAAGTGCCAAGGATGGTCATGTCCTGAGAGGCTAATAAAAGAATTTCCGACTTGCTGATCAGTTCTTGAATCCGTTTTTTTGCTTTTTTCATAAAGTTGGCGTCACCAACGCCAATCACCTCGTCTAACAGAAGAATGTCCCCACTAACGGCGGTAGAGATTGCAAAGGCCAAACGAATCTGCATTCCTGCAGAATAGGTACTTACGGGATAGTCAATAAACTCACCGATGTCGGCAAAACTCACGATTTCCTCTTCCCTTTGACGCATATAGGCGGGAGAAAGACCTAACATGAGACCTCGGTACAAGATGTTATCTCTTCCCGTTGCCTCTTGTTCAAATCCTAAAGCAAGATCAAACAAAGGGCGTACGGTGCCTTGAATATTTATTGTTCCGCTTGAAATAGGATAGAGCTCGGCAATGGCTTTTAAGAGGGTGCTTTTACCGGCCCCATTGTGCCCTAAAAGGCCTACACGCTCTCCTGAGGTAATTTTAAAATTAATATTTTTGAGGGCGTGGATATCTTGAATCACAGGTCTGTTTTTTTGTGGAGAAAAGAGCCCCCCAAACAAAGATTTTAAGGACCTTTCTTTGAAAGCCACAGACGAATAAAACAGGTCAACCTCTTCAAAAAAGATATGGCTTGATTTCATAGGTAAAAAACCACCCCTCTTTCAGATTTTTTTGTAATCACAACGGCAATCAAAAAAAGAATCCCCATCGTCCCTAAAGCAAAAAAATAATTTGTCATTGTGGGCCAGGTCCCCTCCAACAAAGGCGCTCGGATCAGCTGGAGAAAATGATATAAAGGATTAATATCCACAAGAAAACCCATACCGCTTTTCCGAAACATTTGGGCCTCAAAATAAACGGGTGACGCAAACCAAACAGCCTGAAGAAGCAAGCCTAAGGCGTAAGGAAGATCGCGAAAACGCACGCCGATATGGGCAAAGATTGTGGCAACAGGCCAGGTCGTCAAAAGCAACAAGGGATAAAATAACAAAAGAGACAGCCAACACCATCCAAAATTTTGGGGCATGGCCCACAAAACCCATCCATAAAGAGTTAGACTGGCCAAGGTCATAATGATGAGAGCCGTCAACACCGTCCGCATCGTATAAATCGCCAACGGGTAACGGACTTGATGGATATAAACAGCCGATTGAATAAAGCTCATCGCCCCATTGGTGCAACAGGAAACAATAAATTCCCAAGTCACGAATCCTGAAAGAATATAAGGCGCATAGGTTCTCACCTCTGCATGAAAGAAGCGTCCCAAGACAAAAGTCAGCAACAGGGTCATCCCTAAAGGGTGGAGAATGGACCAAAAAACCCCCAAAAAGGAGCCCCTCCAACGGGCTCTTAAATCTGAAAGTGCTAAATAAATCCAGAAATAGCGTGCGTCCCAAATGCGATGAAAGTAGGAAGAGGTCACCAATCTATTGTTCCTTGTAAAAATGAGAGCTAAGAAGATACTGGGTCAACTTTTTCAAGATCAAAAGGAAGAGTTCTTCCATAAATATCTTCAAATCTCACAATATCATCCTCTCCTAAGTAAGAGCCACTTTGGACCTCAATCATCACCAGATCAACATCCCCTTTGTTTTCTAAGCGGTGTTTATGGGTCGCTGGAATATAGGTTGAATGATTCGTCTCCAAATAAAATTCCTGGGTATTATTTACTACAAACGCAGTACCTGAGACAACGGTCCAGTGTTCATTACGATACTGATGCATCTGAAGACTCAAGCGCCCACCGGGTTTCACACTTATTTTTTTTACTTTAAAACCGGGGCCTTCTCCTAACACAGTATAATGTCCCCAAGGCCGATGAACCGTCTGATGCGCTTCAGCAGTAGGATGCTTTTTTTTAATCAAAGATTCATAAATCGTCCTCACCTCTTGCGAACGCTTGAGATCCGCCACCAAAAGGGCATCGGGGGTATCAACAATTAAAAGATCCCTCAGCCCTAAAGTGGCCACAAAGCGCCGGTCACTTCGAATATAACAATTTTCCGTGTCATGAAGGGCAACCTCTCCTTCCACCGCGTTTCCTTGGGCATCCTGCGATAGGGTCTGACGAAAGGCTTCCCAAGAGCCCACATCATTCCATCCCATAGGAGGGCAAGGGATGAGGGCAATATTTGAGGATTTTTCCATCAAGGCGTAATCGATGGACTTTTGGGGCATCTGTTGAAACAGGTGGGAATCCAGGCAGAGGGAAGATTGACCTTCTGCCTTCTGGTGCAAAGGGATCGAAGAAGAGGCTTCCAAACAAGCAGCGGCGGTCTCCAAGATCTGAGGGCAGTGGCGCTTCATTTCCTCTTCCATCACATCTGCCCGAAAACAAAATAGACCTGAATTCCAATAAAAGCGGCCTGAATTCAGATATTCTCGTGCTTTTTCCGGCCCGGGCTTTTCTACAAATTGTAAAACTTCTGTGCCTTCTGCTTCAATATACCCATATCCTGTTTCAGGTGTCTCTGGCTGGATGCCGAAAACCACAAGTTTTCCTGCCTCCGCCTGAAGGCGCGCTTTTAAGACAGCGTCTTGAAACACCTTTGGATGGGAAATCAAGTGATCTGCCGGTGAAATCAGAAGATGCGCTTCTTTTCCATATTTCTTTTTTACGTAAAGGGTGGCCAAAGCAACAGAGGCCGCTGTATTACGGCCAAAGGGCTCCAAAATAAAATCTTGCCATAGGTTTTTTTGATTCACAGTGCAAAAAGATTCTTGTGTTCCCCAAAAAAGCTCTTGGTTCGTAACAGTCAGAACCGCCGCCACGTCCTCAAGGGATGCAATCCGCTGAAAGGTTGTCTGAAGTAAATTTAGCCCACTGGGAAGGGACATAAAAGGTTTGGGATAAAAGGTCCGAGAGACGGGCCAGAGACGAGACCCAACGCCGCCGGAAAGAATCACAGGAATAAACGGCTTAGAAAAAGTCATGGGGGGTCTTTCCTCAATTCTCTAACGCTTTTTCATAAATGGTTTTGTAGGCTTTCGCAAACTGAGAGATCTGAAAAAGCTCCAGATATCGAGCGCGGGCATTTTCTCCCCATGTCCTTCGACGGTCTTCCTCTCTTAGAAAAACGTTCAACGCTTGAGCAAGAGCTTGAGGATCAGAAGGCGGTACCACAAGCCCCGTTTTTTCATGGAGATTAATGTAACTTGTACCTGT
>CAZGKG010000025.1:0-6874 GCA_964525615.1 uncultured Rickettsiales bacterium
TGGGAGAAAGTTATCTCCGAGGCAAGCCCGTTTTCGATTTGATTTGTGAGCGGCTTCCAATTTCAATAAGTTTGGGGCTTTGGAGCACATTGATCCTTTATGGCGTTTCAATTCCTTTAGGAATTCGTAAAGCCTATCATAACGGAGGTTCTTTTGATTCCTGGACAAGTTTTCTGATTATTGCGGGATATGCGATCCCAGGCTTTTTGTTTGCAATTTTATTGATTGTTTTATTCGCAGGCGGCAGTTTTTGGTCTTTCTTCCCATTGAGAGGCCTTGTTTCTCCCCACTGGGATTCTTTATCTTGTGGAGGAAAGATCTTGGATTATTTTTGGCATATGGCACTGCCCTTGCTGACACAGGTCTTAGGCGGGTTTGCAGCCCTTACTTTGTTAACGAAGAATGCCTTTTTAGAAGAAATATCAAAACAATATGTGATGACAGCCCGTTCAAAGGGCTTAACGGAGGGTCGCGTACTTTTTCGGCACGTTTTACGTAATGCGTCTTTAGTTTTGATTGCAGGATTTCCTTCTGCCTTTCTCCATTTAATTTTTACAGGGGCTTTGCTCATCGAGATTGTTTTCTCTTTGGATGGCTTAGGTCTTTTGGGTTTTTCTGCGGCGATTAATCGTGACTATCCCATTATCTTTGGGACTCTTTTTATTTTTACACTTTTGGGCTTGTTGCTCCATATTGTGGGCGACCTCCTTTATATGGCAGTGGATCCTCGTATTAACTTTGATCGACGTAGGGGATAGCAATGTCATTGTCTCCTTTGACTCGGCGTCGGCTTGATAAATTTTGCAAAAATCGACGTTCGTATTACAGTTTTTGGCTTTTTTTGGCAATTTTTTTGATGACCTTGTGTGCCGAGATCGTCTGTTACCACAAACCTTTTTTTGTTTCTTGTGAGGGGCGCCTCTATTTTCCTTATTTCATCACTTATTCGGATTCTGATTTTGGAGGAACGCTTCCGACGGAAGTTGACTATAAAGACCCTTATACGCAAGACTATATTATCTCAAAAGGTGGTTGGATGGTATGGGCTCCTGTGCGATATCGTTATGATACCGTCAATTTAGAGCGTTCGGCACCATCGCCTCCCTCTTTTGAAAATCCTTTAGGAACGGATGATCAAGGACGTGATGTGTTAGCACGTCTTATGTATGGTTTTCGTCTTTCTTTATCTTTTGGATTAATTCTGATGGCTTGTAGCGCCCTCTTGGCAATCGCAGCAGGAGCATTTCAAGGCTATTTCGGAGGAGGAGTTGATCTTCTCATGCAGCGTTTTATAGAGCTATGGTCGGGGCTACCCGTTTTATTTTTGCTAATTGTGCTGTCAAGTTTTGTGAGGCCTACTTTGTGGTGGCTTTTGGGCATTATGCTCTTATTTTCTTGGATGGGACTTTCCTCAATTGTAAGGGCAGAATTTCTGAAGGTTCGTCAGTACGATTATGTGAAAGCGGCTCAAGTATTAGGTGTTCCCTCCTTCCGCATCATTGTACGCCACATGCTGCCCAATGCGATGGTGGCAACCTTGACCTATCTTCCCTTCCTGTTAAACCATTCGATTGCAATGTTGACCTCACTAGATTTTTTGGGATTGGGGCTTCCCCCAGGCTCCCCTTCTTTAGGAGAGCTGCTACAGCAGGGTAAAAACAATTTGCATGCCCCTTGGTTGGGAATTTCTGCTTTTTTAAGTATTTCCATGGTCTTAATGTTGATCACGTTTATCGGTGAAGGATTGAGAAACGCTTTCGATCCTAGGTCAGAAGGTTAGATCCACAAATCTTAAAAAATTGGCTCTCTTGAGTCCTTTCGATATTTTAGCTCTGAGGTCACTTTTTGACCTAAGATGGAATTTCCATTAAAATTAATCTGTAAGGTGTAAAAACACGTTCTAAAGGGTATGTTTTAGAGAAAGAGGGGAACAAATGGAAACTTTTTTAGGGTTATCTCAAGAAAATGTGACAGAGAGTGTTCAGGGACTTTCTCGATTGCTAGCTTCTACTTACATTCTTTCCCTTCAAACTCAAAATGCCCATTGGAATTTAGAGGGCCGCCACTTTTACATGTACCATAAATTTTTTGAAGAACATTATAATGCTCTCGCCCTTGCAATTGATCTTATCGCCGAGCGTATCCGTTCTTTAGGTCATAAGGTGCCCGCCACTCTGTCCGCTTTTGAAGCTCTTTCAGAAATTAAAGACGAGCCCCTTCATGGCAAGGATTCTCATTTTGTGGCCACTTTATTAAAGGGCCATGAAACGATCATCAATTTAATTAGGCACATCACGAAAGACTTGAAGGAGGGAGAAGATGAAGGAACTCTCAATCTTTTAGCAGATCGTGTTGAGATGCATGAAAAAATGGCCTGGATGCTTCGCAGCCATCTCTCTGCCTCTTAAAAGGATCTTTAAAGAGAGGAATCCTCTCGGACGCCCTTTAAGTCTATATCTTACTTTTTTTTCGACGGAAAAGTATCAGCCCCGTTTCATCCAAAATTTTTTGCTCGGAATCACGTTGTTCTTTGAGAGATTGCCGTTGATAATTTTCATAGGGAATTTCATAGGATTTTGACTTTTGAAACATCTGTCTTACTTTTTCTTGAATTTTACTTAATTCGCGCTCAAGACTTCTTTTTTCTTCCAGACGTTCTTTTTGTTGATGATACGTCGTCTTGCGGTAAGCCTCAAAAAAGCCCTGAAGATTTGCACGGGTTTCTATAAATTTTTTTTCCTTTTCAAAATCTTGGTCCGTTTTTTTAATTTCCTCCTCAAGAAGAAAGGCTTTTTGTTGAAGAGAAAAAAGAGAGGATTTTTCATCTTGTAAACGTTGTCGCATTATTTTGCTTAAGGTCAGAAAATTCTTTTTTCTCATTCAGAAAGCAGATCCCCTAATTGTTCAAAACTTTCCAGAAGAGTTGTTTTTTCTTCTTTTCCCTGAGAGAAAAAAGCTCTCAACTTTGGAACAATACGAATGGCTTCATCCACTTCCAAAGAACTTCCTTTGCGGTAAGCTCCTAACTGAATCATCTCGGACATATCATCATAAATCGACATCAGTCTTCTAGCGCGCTTAATCATTTCTGATTCGTCAAGACTGTTACAATCAGGCATCGTACGAGAAATGCTTTTCAGAATATTGACCGCCGGGTACTGTCCTCTTTCTGCAATGGCACGTTCAAGCACAATATGACCATCTAAAATACTGCGTGCTGCATCCGCAATGGGTTCATTTTGATCATCTCCTTCGACAAGCACGTTAAAAATACCGGTGATCGACCCCTCATGATGGCTGGTTCCAGCACGTTCTAAAAGCCGTGGCAGCTCAGAAAAAACTGTAGGAGGATAACCTCTTGTGGTCGGTGGCTCGCCAACGGAAAGCCCAATTTCTCGTTGAGCTGCTGCAAAACGTGTCACACTATCCATTAAACACAGCACATTCAATTTTTGATCTCTAAAATACTCAGCAATGCTCATGGTGAGATAAGAGGCTTGACGGCGTATTAAAGCAGGTGTGTCTGAAGTAGCCACCACCACAACAGCTTTTTTAAGCCCTTCTGGTCCTAGTTGCTCCTCAATGAAATCATTGACTTCTCTGCCACGCTCTCCAATAAGACCCACTACCACTACATCACAATCGGTAAAACGAGTAATTTGTCCCAGCAAAACAGATTTTCCTACACCCGATCCCGAAAAAATCCCTATACGTTGTCCACGACAGCAAGTGGTAAAAGTGTTTAAAACCTTTACCCCTAAATCAATCCGTTTCTTGGTACGCAAACGGGTTCGCGCCGGAGGAGGAGACGCTTTTAAAGAATAAGCTTGATGGCCTTGAGGAAGAGAGCCTAAATCATCCAACGGTTCTCCCAAAGCGCTGATCACACGACCCTTCCAAGCCATTGTGGGATAAATTTTTAGCGCCTCCCCTAAGACATCAACACGTGCAAAAGGTCGCACTCCCTCTAACATGCCATAGGGCATCACGAGGGAAATTTCTTTGTTAAAACCGACAACCTCTCCTAAAATTGTTTCATCGTTCTCCTTGTGAATACGGACGGTACTTCCCAAATGCACTTTTTTTGAAAATCCGGAAACTTCCACCAAAAGACCTTGGATAGATTGAACACGACCAAACCAAATAAGTTCTGGAAAACGAGATAGTTCCCATTGAAGGGACCCCATGATGTCATGATGTGAGAAATCTTGGATGGAATTTGAAATAGATGCTTGCATTTTTCTAAGAGCAGTTTAAACAAAAAGAATGGGTTTGATTTAAGACTTTGTATTTTAAGAAAGGGTTTCTAAATATTTTTTTTCTTGAAAAAGGGGAGGAAAGAAAAATTACCACAAAACAATAGAAGATCAAATCATAGAGGCTGTTTCAGCATCAGGGGGCTATGTGAAAAAATCGCGTAAAATTTCTTTTTTTCTGGTAATTTTTTTCCTCTTTCTCTCTCTTAAGGGGTGCACGCCCGACAAAGATAACAAGTCTTCAACTCCCCCTTCGGTAGTTGTGACCCTTAAGCCCATTCACAGTTTGGTTGCCCATCTTATGGAAGGACGAGGAAAACCTGTACTTCTTTTTGAGGGAGAACCAGTGGCGCATGGTGCTTCCTTGCGACCTTCACAGCGGAGAATTTTAAAACAGGCGGATCTTCTTGTATGGATTGGCCCTTCTTTTGAGGTTTTTTTAAGTAGGACTCTCGGTGCCCTATCACCGAAACTTCTGTTAACTCTTTTAGAGCAACCTGGGTTAACTCTTTTACCTCAAGATCCTCATCATGGCTGTCATGCCTGTGACCACAGCACGACCGATGAAAAAGGAAAGGAGTTTTTTGACGGACATATTTGGATGGATCCCGAAAATGGGCGCCTTATCGCGCGGGCCGTTTACGAAAAGTTAATTCAGCTGGATCCGGAAGGAAAGGTACTTTACACAAAAAATCTAGACAAATTAGAAGAAGAAATTTCAAAACTGGATCAAGAGTTACGAAAGATGCTTCGGCCTTTTCGTGACGTGGATTTTTTTGTGACCCACCAAGCATACGTTTATTTCTGTCATCGCTATCAGTTAAAAAAACCTGGTGTCATTCTTCTGAATGCTGAAGGAGGATTAAGCTCTCATGCCTTGATGAATCTTTGTGCGAGCCTTAAAAAGTATCCTGGGAAATGTGTTTTCTCAGAACCTCCTTTTGCAAGAACCATTAAAAAATTAGGAGGTCTTGTGGAAAAAGCAGGAGGACGGATTGGAGAAATTGATCCTTTGGGCTTCCGTGATCCTGCGGGACCCCATCTCTATGGTCTTATTCTGAGGCGCTGCACCCAAAATATGGTTGCCTGTTTTGCCAATAAAGAGAGGCCTTAAATGGTCTCTGCTTCGCTTAAAATTCATTTTACCTTTAGTGCTTTTTTAAAAAATTCAAGTCTTGCAGAAGATTTAGTTCATCGCTATGGACAAGCATCCCCTGAGGCTTGTGATGTGATTGTTGTTTTGGGAGGGGATGGTTTAATGCTTGAGACCATGCATCGATTTTTGGCCCTTAACAAACCATTTTATGGCATTCACAGTGGCACAATTGGATTTTTAATGAACGAACCCCCCTTAGACCTGCAGAAAAATCTGACCCATGCGGAAGCCACAAAAATGACACTTTTGGGTATGCGGGCTACGACTGCATCTGGTAAGGTAGTAGAGGCTCCTGCAATTAATGAAGTATCTCTTCTTCGCAATACGCGCCAAGCGGCTAAGATAGAATTATGTATCAATAATGTGGTCCGTCTTTCAGAATTAATTTGTGATGGGATTTTGCTATCAACACCGGCGGGAAGCACCGCTTATAACCTTTCGGTAGGAGGACCTATTCTTCCTCTCGGAGCCCCTCTTCTCCTGTTAACGCCGATTAGCCCTTTTCGTCCTCGTCGTTGGCGAGGTGCCATTTTACCCGAGACTGTTCATGTCACATGGAATGTCCTTGAAAAAGAAAAACGCCCCGTTAGTGTTGTAGCTGATCATTTAGAGGTCAGAGATGTTGTGTCTGTGGAAATGGAAATGGCCTCTTCTCTTTCTCTGACACTTTTGTTTGATCCTCATCATAATCTTGAGGGGCGCATTTTAAACGAGCAATTTGCTTTTTAATCTTTTGAGGACTTTTTAAACTTTCCCATTCATCTTCTCTCTTCTGGAAATTTTTCCTAAAAAATATCCCAGAAACGCTCTTGCAAAAGAGTCATCCATCTTAAATACTAAGAAAAAATTGGATTCGACTCAAGAATCGCTCGGATGCTTCAAAGCAAAAAATAAGGATTTCTGACGTGCAACTTTTTCTACGTTTTTTTCTCTTTTTCGGAATATGGGTCTCTTTATTAGGAAAAGTAAGATGTGAAACGCCTCTTGAACCCGAGAAAACCCCTAAGTCTGAAGTCTCTTCTCCCTTAGAATTTCAAGTAGAGGCTCCCCAAGCTATTTTATATGATATGTTGACGGAAACGGTTCTTTTTGAAAAAGAGGCAGATCAGATAATGCCTCCCTCTTCCATGACAAAAATGTTACTGATCTATCTTCTTTTTGAAAAACTATATAAAGGTGAAATTTCTCTTGCCGATACGTTCACAGTCAGTGAAAAGGCCTGGCGAATGGGCGGATCAAAGATGTTTGTTCCTTTGGGAGGAAAAGTCACTCTTTCCGATTTATTGCAAGGAATTATTGTACAATCGGGAAACGACGCCTGTATTGTTGTGACGGAGGGTCTGGCTGGTTCAGAAGAGACCTTTGTGTCCCAGATGAATGACAAAGCAAAAGAATTAGGCGCGTCAAAGACTCATTTTCTGAACTCTACAGGATGGCCTGAAAGGGGGCATACCTCAACCCC
>CAZGKG010000025.1:6884-13610 GCA_964525615.1 uncultured Rickettsiales bacterium
GATTCAAGATTTCCCAGAATTTTACAAAACCTATTATGGTCAAAAGGAATTTAGGTACAATGGTATTAGGCAAATGAATCGGAATCCCTTGCTCTATACCGAAATGGGGGACGGCTTAAAAACCGGCCATACAGATGATGGAGGATTTGGACTTACAGGATCTGGGATTCGTGGAGACCGCCGTCTTATTTTTGTAATCAATGGCTTAAAGAATGATAAGAAACGATCCGAAACAGCAGAAAAGATTTTACGATATGGGCTGGATAGATTTGAAGTTGTGACATTATATACAAAGGATGCTGTTGTGGAAAAAATGCCTTTGTCAGGCGCTTCTCAACCAAGTATTCCGTTAGTGACCGACAAAGCTATTATTGTCAATGTCAAGAGGGGATATAAAGATAAGCTAAAAACCCGCCTCATTAAAAAGCTAGGAGCCTCTAAACTCCCGATTGAAAAAGGGAAAGTTTTGGCGGACTTAGTAGTTTCTTCTCCAGGACTTCCCGATAAGGTGTTTCCCCTAACAGCCGGTACATCCGTCCAAAAACAAGTTTTTTTTATGCATCTTTGGAACTCATTTAAAGGCTTTCTTTTAAGTTGGACGAGTTAATTTTTTCATCCCCCAAAAAGCAGGGGATTTTTATTACGTTTGAAGGGGGAGATGGTGCTGGTAAAACAACTCAGATTCGCCTTCTGTCTGAAAAGCTTCAGGCTTACCATCTGCCACATCTTGTGACGCGTGAACCAGGCGGAACACCCTCTAGTGAAAAAATCCGTGCTCTTTTAGTAAAGGGGTCTCCCGAAGGATGGGACGGAATCTCCGAGGCTTTTCTTGTGGCAGCCGCTCGAAGAGAGCATCTTCGGAATCTTATTTGGCCTGCGCTGCAGGCGGGCAAATGGGTTTTATGTGATCGCTTTTCTGACTCTACCTTTGCGTACCAAGGCTTTGGTCATCAACTAGGGATACCTTTTGTGCAAACCCTTCATCATTTAACAATGGGGGATTTTCAGCCGGACTTGACTTTCCTCTTACAGCTAGAGGAAAAATTTGGATTAAGACGCAAAAAAAAGATGCCTCTTTCTGAAGATCGGTATGAAAGCTTTAATGACGAATTTCACAAACGTGTCGCTGAGGGATACAAAAGCCTTTTAAACATGGAATCCAGGCGATTTGTTTCCCTGAATGCAGAATTTTCTATTGACGAACTCGCATCCCGTATTTGGAACACATTGGAAGAAAAAGGCTTTTTAAACGAAGTTCTGTCCAATGGTCACCCCTCACAAGATTGAATTCCCCCTTCGGGAGGGAGAGGATGTTGTCATTCAAGGACTGATAAAATTTGCTGTCGCAAGGTGTTGATAGAGGAAGAATCCTTCACACTAAAGGGTAAAATAAGAGTTAAGGGACTATGAGGGCCCTCGCCCAAACACTTCCTAATCACTTCTATATGGCTTTTTAATAAAAGAGCTGATGTTTTATCACTTTTTGTGAGTACCACTGTAAAAGGAAGCCTGTGGCTGAGTAAAAAATCCATCAACTGGAGATCTGTTTTTTGAGGAGGATGACGACTATCAAGAAGGGCGAACGTTTGCATCAAGCAGGAGCGATTCTCCAGATAATAGGGAATAATACTTCCCCACATTTTTTGAGTTTCTTTTGAGACCACTGCATAACCATAACCAGGCATATCCACAAAAACAAAACGATTCGCCAAGTTAAAAAAATTAATCTGCGCTGTTTTTCCAGGCTTTTTAGAGACATGAGCCAAATTTTTTCGATTTAACAAGGCGTTAATGAGACTTGATTTACCCACATTAGAGCGCCCTGTAAAAGCAATTTCTGGCAACACCTCTGGAGGAAAATCCAGCTCCTTTACGGCCCCTCGAATAAAATGACACTCTAAAGGAAAAGATCCCTGCCCCATCATCAGGCAACCTTCCGCGGCATCTCAACCGCGGGCATTTGGGCGAGAACTTCTGAAAGATAAGGGATACTTGCAATAGCGCCCTTTTTTAAACATGCCAGACTTCCGGCAACTAAAGACCGGTGAAGGGCTTCTGGCAAAGACAGGTCCATTGCAAGAGAGGCCCCTAAAAATCCCACAAAGGTATCTCCTGCGGCGGTTGTATCATAAGGGCGAATCGCCAAAGGAGATGCTGTCCAAAAACCTTCATGAGTACACAAGAAAGCCTCTTTTGCTCCGCGCGTGATGCTAACCCATGGACCATAGGTTTTTGCTAATCTCTGCCCGAATGATTCCAATGACTCTCCTGAAAAACCCAATTGTTCGGCTAATTGATAGGCCTCTCCTTCATTGACCACAATGCCATGAAGTAAGGGCAAAATCTCTGGAGGCACGATTCCCACGGGCGCAAGATTTAACAAAACCCGAGTCCCTTTCATAGCGGCTCTTTTGACCAAATTCCAGTTTTCCGAAGCAGAAACTTCCATTTGAAGAAGAAGTACTGTTTGAGAGGTTAAACATTCATCCGGTACATCATAAGCTCGAGAGGAACCGTTGGCTCCCGGAGACACTAAAATACAATTGTCTCCATCCCCATTGACCCAAACGCAGGCGGTGCCCGTAGGTAAAGAAGTTTTTTTGATACCCGAAACTTGAAGTGATTTTTCTCGGCTCAGCGCTTCTAAAAGCTGTTCTCCGAAAGGATCTTTACCGACAGATCCCCAAAAATTCACAGAGCGTCCAGCACGCGCTGCTGCCACCGCTTGGTTGGCCCCTTTCCCTCCAGGGTTATAGAGAATCTTAGAAATTGTTTTTGTTTCCCCCGGAACAGGAAAACGATCCATGGACATCATTAAATCCATATTTAAAGACCCAAAAACACTCATCATGAGGAGGAGGACTCCTTAAGAAGAGCTGCCTGAGCTGCTGCAAGACGCGCTACGGGCAAGCGATAGGGGGAACAAGAAACATAATCAAACCCTAAACGATCAAAAAAGTGAATGGAAAGAGGATCAGCCCCATGCTCTCCACAAACACCGATCTTGATGTTCGGCTTTACCTCCCGCGCCCTTTGTATCGCCATTTGAATTAACTCCCCAACCCCCGATTGGTCTAAAGACATAAAGGGATCACGCTCTACAATTCCCTTTTGACGATAAGTCCCTAAAAAGGAAGAGGCGTCATCCCGGGAAAAGCCAAAGGTTGTTTGAGTTAAATCATTGGTTCCGAAACTCATAAAATCAGCCATTAATGCAATTTTACCAGCCTTAAGAGCAGCGCGCGGTAACTCAATCATGGTACCAACCAAATAGGTCACAGGCGTTTTATAGAGTTCTTGAATACGGGTAGCCCGATGATCAATCAAGTTTCGCATCAAACGTAACTCACCTGAAAGGGACACGAGAGGAACCATGATTTCTAGTTGGGCGCCAAAGCCCTCACTGTGGGCAATAGCCGCTGCTTCAAGAAGAGCATCCACCTGAATCTCATAAATCTCTGGAGCTGTCACACCCAAACGACATCCTCGATGCCCCAGCATAGGATTATTTTCCCTCAGCTCGCTAATACGATGACGCACCGCCGATACCGGAATCTCTAAGGAGTGGGCTAATTGATCAATTTCTGCCTCTCCTTGGGGCAAAAACTCATGAAGTGGAGGATCAAGCAAGCGAACTGTGACCGGAAGACCTCTCATCACCTTGAAAATATCCACAAAATCCTGACGTTGCATCGGAAAAATTTGTAACAAAGCCTTGCGGCGCTCTTGAGGGGTTTTAGCCAAAATCATCTGGCGTACTGCAAGGATCCGGCTAACTTCAAAAAACATATGCTCGGTGCGACAAAGACCAATTCCCTGGGCTCCGGCCTCAAGAGCAACCCGGGCGTCCTGAACAGTCTCGGCGTTTGCCCGCACCTCAAGACGACGGGTCTCATCCGCCCATTTCATAAAATCTTGAAAGTTATCGGAGAGAACAGGAGGCTCAACCCGTCCTTTTCCCTTAAAAATCTCACCTGTTGAGCCATTCAAAGTAATTATTTCACCAGCTTTTATCTGAAGACCGCCCAAAGAAAGAGATTCTGCGTCCAAATCAACATAAAGATTTTCTGTACCTACCACACAGGGCTTGCCCATACCGCGCGCTACAACAGCAGCATGGCTTGTCATACCCCCACGTGCCGTCAAAATTCCTTGAGCCACCGCCATTCCCTGAATATCTTCAGGACTTGTTTCTTCCCGGACAAGAATCACTTTTTCGCCCTGGGCAGCATGGGCCACACAATCTTCAGCTGTAAAAAAAACGCGCCCAATGGCAGCCCCAGGAGACGCAGGAAGTCCCATCCCCATTTTGGGGAGCAAATTATTAGGAGAAAGACAAGGATGCAGAAGCTGATCCAACGTTGGTGGATCGAAACGAAGAAGGGCTTGTTTACGACTAATCAACTTCTCCTCCACCATATCGACAGCAATCCGAAGGGAGGCAGCCGCTGTGCGCTTTCCATTGCGCGTTTGCAAAAGCCACAGTTTTTTTTGCTGAATGGTAAATTCAATATCCTGCATGTCATGAAAGTAGATCTCAAGCCGTTCCTTCATGTCGCACAATTGTTGATAAATTTCCGGCATCACCTCTTCAAGAGACAGTTGATGTTCGTTTTGTTTTTGTTGATTCGTCAAAGGTTCAGGCGTCCGAATACCGGCAACCACATCTTCCCCTTGGGCCTTCAAGAGATACTCCCCAAAAAACACTTTCTCACCCGTCGATGGATTACGAGTGAAGGCCACACCTGTACCTGAATCATCCCCTAAATTTCCAAAGACCATGGATTGCACGATGACCGCTGTTCCCCAGTCTTCCGGAATGTCATAAAGGGACCGATAGGCAATCGCTCGAGAGTTCATCCAGCTTTTTAAAACCGCACCAATCGCTCCCCACAATTGCGCATGGACATCTTGAGGGAACGACACTCCAGAAATCTGGTGTATTTTAGCTTTAAAGCGCTCTACAATTGCCTTCAGATCCTCCTCTGGAAGCTCGCTATCCTCTTGTACTTGACGGACCATTTTGTATTGATCAAGAATTTCCTCAAAAGGATGAAGTCCCAACCCTAAAACCACGTTGCTATACATTTGAATGAAACGGCGATAGCTATCATAGGCAAAACGACCATCTCCTGTTTTTAATTTCAGTCCCTCCACCGTTTCATCATTCAAACCTAAATTTAATATCGTATCCATCATACCAGGCATCGAAGCCTTTGCCCCTGAACGCACGGAAAGCAAGAGGGGGGCCGTTGCATGGCCTAAGGAAAGCCCCATTTCAGATTCCATTACACCTAAAGCGTCCTTCACATCACTCTCAAGGCTTTCAGGATAGGTTTTTCCATGACCGTAAAAAAAATTACAAAGAGCTGTTGTCAAAATAAAACCAGGCGGCACCGGCAACGCGAGGCGGCACATTTCTACAAGACCTGATCCTTTTCCCCCTAAGAGAGATTTGGTTTTTTCAGAGTCTCTGTCCGTATAATCTTGAAAAGCATAAACCCAGCGTTTCATCGTCTTTCCTCAAGATAAGAAAAATCACCCCATTGTTTAAAAAGAAAACGCACTTTTTCTAAAATTTTCAAGCGGTTCTGTCGCAAAGAAGGATCAGGAGAGTTAACCGTTACCTTCTCAAAAAAAGAATCCACAAGCCCCCTTAAGTTGGCCAAAACTTCCAGAGGAACATCCCCTGAAAGAGGCTTTAGCCTTTCCCACAAAGAGGACTCTTCCTCTGTGACAAACAAAGAAGGGTCAGGTTCACCAGAGGGAATCCCTTCTCCAGAGACGATACTCTTGAGAAAAGAAAGAACCCGTCCTGTGACAATGCGAAAATTTCCCCCTTCAGGTCCACTGAGAAAATCTCTCAAAAGCATCACACGAGATAAAAGAGCCTTAAGATCGAAGGGCTCTAAAGAATCAGCCCCACCAGCAACCGAAAAGAGGTCCGAAGAACACAAAGGTATGGCACTAAAAAATCCGGCCTGATCTTCTGCCATACGCGTGAGACGTTCCTGGAGAAAAACCCATAAAAGCTGCAATGTTTCTTCAAAGGAGGCTCCCCTGAGATGCCCTTGGGATCGGTAGGCCCTGTCCACCTGACGCAACAGAGGCTTGAGGGAAAAATTTTCTGTTTCTCTCAATAAAAGGTCTACAAAGCCATTTCCTGCGCGGCGCAACGCAAACGGATCCTTTGAGCCAGTCGGTTGAATGCCGATAGAAAAAAACCCATATAAGGTGTCAATACGATCAATCAATCCCAAAAGTCTTCCAAGAGGAGACGGCACCTTCTCAAGATCTTTGGATCCTTGAGGTAAATAATGATCTCGGATAGCTTCTGCGATTTCTTGGTCAAATCCCGCCTCTAGGCTATAATAATATCCCATCATTCCTTGAAGCTCTGGGAACTCTCCCACCACTTGAGAAGAAAGGTCTGCCTTCGAAAAGCGAGCGGCCACGGCAAGGGAGGGCAGATGGGGAAATAAATGGGAGACAACCGTTTCAAGCCGCTCAGTCTTATCCCAGAGAGTTCCAAGACCCTCAAAGAACAAACGATTTTCAAGCCCTTCTCGGTGAGCCTCGATCCCCTTTTTCAAATCCTCTTGCCAAAAGAAACGTGCATCCGAAAGACGGGCCCTTAAGACACGCTCATACCCCCGCATCATTTTATGCCCTCCGTCAGAGGGATTGTTAGCGGCAACCACAATAAAAAAAGGAGCTAATTTTTTT
>CAZGKG010000026.1:0-11484 GCA_964525615.1 uncultured Rickettsiales bacterium
AATGATCACCCAAATAGATTGTTTTTTTTAGTTTTTGTTACGAAAAGGTGATGGGAAAACTTCTTCCGATGGGGGGCGCACGCTTTGAGACCCCTTTCGTCAACCCCTTAAGGGGCGCTTTCTTTTTAGAAGGTAAAATTAGATCTAGATCTTAGGCTTTATTGTTTTGGTAGGGACAGAACAAAAGTCACTTTATCCATTGATCCAACGAATTCTTTGTGATTTTTCACCGTCAAGGATTGAGGGTTCTGGAGAAGAAAACCTGACCCGGTCAGAGAATCTGAAAAAATTAAAAAGTCTCAGGACGAAAAACCCGCGCCAATGTAAGGGCAGAAACAGAAGCAGCACCTTCTTTTAAAAGGGTCTGAGCACAAGCCTTTAAGGTGGCTCCTGTTGTGTACACATCGTCGATTAAAGTCACTCGGGCTCCTTGGAGGAGAGAATGATGGCGACGGGAGATTTCAAAAGCACCTTTCACATTTTCAGTCCGTTGCTTGAGGGTCAGATTTCCCTGCGGGACGGTTTTGCGCCTTCTTTTAAGAAGGAAGGGATTTTGAAGAAGGCCTGTTTTGTGTTCGAGGGATTGAGCAAGAGTAGCGGCCTGATTAAAACGTCTTTTGATCAGACGTGTCCAATGAAGGGGCACAGGAATTAAGAGATCCGTCTGTTTTAATAAAGAACTTCCCTTTTCAAAAAGCCATTGGCTGAACAGAGGCGTTAAAGAAAGCTCAAGGCCATGCTTAAACCGCATCAAAAGACCGCGACTTTCCTCATCATAAATAAAAACAGAAAAAACTCTTTCAAAAGGAGGCGGATCCGAAAGACAGCTCAGACACAAAAGAAGGGCTTCTTGTTCAACAGAGGTATTTCCAAAAGAAGGAAGCGGAAAGCTACATCGAGCACAAGTGAACGAGCCCAGAAAATTCAAGCGTCCCCAGCAGGATCCACAAAGGCCTCTTTCCTGTAAAATCTTGTCACATAAAGGGCATTGAAAAGGAAAAACAAGATTTAAGAATCCCCGTAAAGAGGCTTCTTCTAAAGGAAAAAAGGAAGGGCGCATTGATCAAAAGCCGCCTTTAAAGTATTATGCATTAACCCCATCACAGTAAGAGGTCCGACCCCCCCTGGGACAGGAGAAAGGGCGGAGGCAACCGAGACAACCTCTTGAAAATCCACATCACCTGTGAGGGCGTTTTCTCCATCGCGATTAATGCCAATATCCAAAACAACCGCACCCTTTTTGACATGAAACCCCCTAATAAAACCAGGCTGGCCCAGCGCGACAAAAAGAAAATCAGCCCTTTGGGTGACGGAAGGAAGATTTTTAGTTTGGGAGTGGGCAATCGTGACCGTTGCGTTCTCCCTTAAGCAAAGAGCCGCTAAAGGTCGTCCTACAAGAAGGGATCGCCCTACCACCACCACTTCTTTTCCCGCCAAAGAAAAACCATAAGCTTTTAACAAATAAAGGCAGCCAAGAGGCGTACAGGGTACAAACCCCTCTTGAGATTGGGAATAAAGCATTCCCCGATTAAGGGGGTGAAGTCCGTCAACATCCTTGGTAGGCGCAATCAATGAGAGCAAAGGGGCCACCTCAAGGGAGGGGGGAATGGGAAGTTGCAAAATGATGCCATCAATGAAAGGATTTTCGTTGAGATGTGCAATTTTTTGCTTCAAGCTGTTGGAGGCACAGGATCCTTCTAAGGAGTGCTCCTCAAAGAAAATGCCAAGATCTTTCGCTTTTTCGCGTTTGCGACCGATGTAAACAAGGCTAGCAGGATCTTGGCCCACCGCAATCACAGCAAGACCAGGTCTACGCCCTTGGGTCTTTGTGAATTTTTGGGAAGCAGCCAAAAGATCAGAATGCCACGCTTGAGCAACGGACTTTCCCTCTAAGAGCAGTGGTTTCGAAAAAGGGAAAATTTTCTCCTATCAAATCCTTTAAGGGCATAAAAAACTATTAAAACGAAACGCAAAAGATGTCGAGAGATAAGGAGAAAATCTTATGGGATCAAATAAGGATAAGACCCTTTTCTCTTGCACAAATTGACAGTAGGATAAAGATCTTAAAGTTTTTAGGATCCTCCACTCAAACTACTCCCCCTATCTGGGAAAGGGCATAGATTTTAATTTTTTCTTTCAAAGCGATGCAGGAAAAATATCTGATGTGATGGAACCCTTTGGGAAATGAATCTTCTAACAGTGGCCCGGTTTCAATAGAAAACATAGGTTAGGAATAAAATTTTGATATGACTGCTTCCCTCATTAAAAAAGCCCTCGATTCAATGGCACTCCCTCCCTCCTCCACCACCCGTGTTGTTGTTGCGATGTCGGGGGGAGTGGATAGCTCTGTTGCGGCCGCTCTTTTGGCCCATCAAGGCTATGATGTTCTGGGAATTACATTACAGCTATATGATCAAGGAGTCGTTGCTGCCCGTAAGGGGGCCTGCTGTGCTGGACAGGATATCTATGATGCCAAAGAGATCGCAGAAAAAATGGGGTTTCCCCATTATGTACTAGATTACGAATCTCGCTTTAAGCAAAAAGTCATCGATGACTTCGCCGACAGTTACTTGCGGGGAGAAACACCTATACCCTGTATTCAGTGTAATCAAGAGGTCAAATTTAAAGATCTTTTAGAAACAGCACAAAGTTTAGGAGCTCAAGCCCTTGTGACAGGACATTACGTAAAACGGTTGGTCCAGAGAGATATCCCAGAACTCCACAAAGCTGAAGACCCCTCTAAAGATCAAAGTTATTTTCTTTTCGGCACAACGCAAGAACAATTAAATTTTTTGAGATTTCCCTTAGGCGGTCTTTTAAAATCAGAAACACGGGAATTGGCCCGTTTTTTTAACCTGCCCCTTTCAGAAAAGCCCGATAGCCAAGATATTTGTTTTGTAGCGGGTGGCTCTTATGCCACTCTCGTGGCTCAGATGCGGCCAGAAAGTCTTGTGGCAGGAGATATTGTGCACCTCTCCGATGGGCGCGTCTTAGGACGTCATGAAGGATTGATTCACTTTACTGTTGGCCAACGCCGCGGTCTTAAAATTGCCAGTGAGCATCCTTTATTTGTGGTCGCTCTTGATCCTCAGAACAACCGCGTTATCGTGGGTCCAAAAGAGGCTTTAGGATGTAAAAAACTCTCCCTCAGAGATGTCAACTGGTTAGGAACCGACACAAATAAAAAGGACGCCGTGTCGCACGATCTTATTTCCTGTCGGGTCAGGGTTCGTTCGTCCCAGATAGAGGTCCCTGCCCTCCTTCAATTAAAGCGCTCCCAAACGGCAGAAGTTATTTTTGAAGAACCTGAATACGGTGTGGCCTTGGGTCAAGCTTGTGTCTTTTATGAAGGCAACCGCCTCTTAGGAGGAGGTTGGATTCAAGCCACAGAAAGCGCCTTTCAAGAACCAAGAAAAGGTGACTTACCCTCAGAGGCGTTATCGTTATGCTAAACCCTTAGGATTTGAATACTCACCAGAGGTTTTTTGCCGGTGTAATCTGCGATAGCACGGCGAGCCGCCTGCCGAAGGGCTTGTTCTACTAAATCTTCTTTTTGAAGATCCGAAGAGGACATTTGAGAAAAGGCTTGTTGCAAGGCATGATCAACAGCAATCAACATATCCTCCTCCTCTTGAGGTTCGGCAAGTCCCCAGAGGTTGATCTGACAATCCTTTAATTTTCCTCCAGCCGTTAAGGCAAGGGAGATTTGTACAAATCCAAAACTCATCATCTGGAACCTCTGATTCAAAATGGCCCCGCCCACTGGAATAAGACGTTCTCCATCAAGAGCGAGGCGACCAGAAAAGACCTCTCCCACCTTTGCTAATGGCCCAGGAGCAAGACGAATCACGTGACCATTCCGAGGAGCAAGAGCCTCAGGCACCCCAAGACGCTTCGCCAAATCAACGTGAGCCTTTAAGTGTCGATCTTCTCCATGAACGGGAATCACCATCTGGGGTTTCAGCCATCCATACATCTCCACCAATTCATCCTCAGAAGGATGGCCTGAAACGTGAATATCTTCCGCATCTTTGTGGGTAATCACCTGAATACCACGACGCACCAATTGGTTTTGAAGGGCATGAATCGATTTTTCATTGCCAGGAATAATCCGAGAGGAAAAAATGACAACATCTCCCTCTTGTAACCGCACCCGGGGATGTTGATTATGAGCAATGCGGGTGAGGGCTGCTTTTGGCTCTCCCTGACTTCCTGTTGCCACAATCAAGGATCTGGCCCGATCCACCCTCTGTATTTCCTCCTCCTTCAAAAAGGGAGGGATTTTATCAAAATAACCACAAGATCGTGAAATCTGATCAATACGCTCTAAAGAACGTCCCACAAGCCCTAACTGGCGACCACTTTTATGAGCAGCCTCCCAACAGGAGGAAAGACGGGCCACATTGGAGGCAAAACAAGCAATCACAACCCGTTCTGTTTTAAAACTTTTGACAAGCTCTTCGAGACTTTTCTGGACTTCTTTTTCCGATCCTGACCATCCCTTTTCAAAAACAGACGTCGAATCACAAAGAACGGCAAGAACACCTTTTTTACCTAATGCCTTCAGGCGCTTTTCATCGGTTTTCTCACCGACAAGAGGTGTCGGATCAAGCTTCCAATCCCCTGTGTGCACAATGGTCCCGAAAGGTGTTTTAATAGAAAGGGCATTGGGTTCTGGAATTGAATGGGTCAAAGAAACAAAGGTCACCTCAAAGGGAGCTAAATCAATTGTTCCTGAAAGAGGAACCTCGTTAACGGTGGTCTTAATTTTCCCCTCTTTTAATTTATGACGCACAAGGCCCGCTGTAAAAGGCGTTGCATAAATGGGAGGACCCCCGAGGGCGTCCCACAGGTGGGCAATTGCTCCCACATGATCCTCATGGGCATGGGTTAAGACAATTCCACAAATCTTTTTTCTTAAAGAGCGCAACGCCCGAATGTCTGGCATGATTACTTCAACACCTAAGGCGTTTTCGAAACTCACTCCCACATCCACAATCAATAATTTTTCTTGACAGACATAAACGTTGAGATTCATCCCAATCTCACCGGATCCTCCCAAGGGTAAAAAATAAAGCCCGTCTTTTTCAAAATTAAATATTTTTTCCATGTCTCGCCAATCAAATGACATTCAATGAAACGACCATAACAGAAAAAATGAGTTTACGGGAGAGAAAGAAACGTTTAAAATTTATAAAATAGTGCCATAAGGGGAAAATTCTAAAAGTAAAGGACTTCTATTTTTGGGTGTAAGCAATGTTTGTTAAACCTCTCCCCCATGATGTGACTTTTTCTTCTTGGGTTTTGGTAGATGAAGGACGACTTGATTTACAACGCCAATGTCGAGGCCTTGTGGAAACATTAGGCATGGAACCCCACCTTTTTCCCTTACGATCCCATCCGATGTTTTCATGGATTCCTCGAAACATGTGGGGGAAATGGAACTTTCGTGGTTCCTCCCCCCTTTTTCTTTCACCTCCCTGGCCTGATTTTGTCTTAGGAGCTGGCTCTCTAGGGACTTTCGCAGCAGGTCTCGTCAAGCGCCTTTCTGGTGGAAAAACCTTCTCAGGATGCTTAAGCCATCCAAAAACCTCTCTTGCTTCTTTTGATTTTGTGATTACAAGCCTTGGGGATCACCTGTCAGATGATCGTGTAATTTCCTGCAGTGGAGCTCTTTCCTCCCTCACCGCTCAAAAACTTTGCAAGGCGAGTAAAGATTTTATCAAAACATTTTCTTTTCTGCCCCATCCACGTGTTGCGTTCTTTGTGGGACAGGCATCAACAGAAGCCAAGCCCTCTCACAGTTTTATCGAAAAGGCGGCAAAAGATTTAAAAAAATTAATTGATCGCACGGGAGGATCCTTGCTGATCCTTTTACCTCAAAACACACCGCCGTCTCTTGTACTTGAGTTTGAAACAATGCTTGAGGGAACTCCTCACTTTTTTTGGAAACATTCCTTAGAAGACAATCCTCCTTATGAAGCCCTTTTAGGAACGGCAGACTATTTCATCATCACAGGAGATTCTTTTCCCTTACTGTCCGATGCTCTTGCAACGGAAGCACCTTTATATCTCTACCCACCCTTTTCCTCAGCCCCTGAATATCCTCTTTTCTGCGAGCATTTTTTTGAGAAGGGGCTTGCCCGTCCTTTTGAAGGAAAACTTGATTTCTGGGCGCGCCCGGCTTTTTCTGAAATGGAAAGCGTGGCTCATACCCTCCTGAAACGGTTTTTGAACCCCTCTTAAAAAGGCTTTCTTTCCTCTGTACGGAAAGCATCATTTCCTTTAAGAAGGAGGAACTATATTTTTTAAGGAGGAAAAGAAATCATGGAGGACAATCAAGTTAACACAACGGTCGAGCAAGAGGAACCAGGGCTTACCATTAACGCCCAATACATTAAAGATCTCTCCTTTGAGAATCCAGCTCCCGTTGAAAATCTTCTCCAGCAAGAAGAAGAGGCCGCAACCTCCCTTCACGTTGAAGTCAGTTGCGAACCTCTTCAAGAGTCGACTTTTGAAGTCTCTTTAGGAATCAAAGGACATGTCACCCGTCAGGATAAAACGGTCTATCTGATCGAACTTGTCTATGCTGGTATTTTCACCCTCAGTGGCCTTTCAGAAGAGATGATGAAATTTGCTCTTTTTGTGGAATGCCCTAGGTTAATTTTCCCCTTTGTACGCCACCTCATTGCACAAGTTACTCAAGAGAGTGGATTTCCTCCACTTTATATACGGCCCATTGATTTTGCAGAATTGTTGCAGCAACGCTTAGAAAAAGAAGAAATGGGTGAGGTGATGGCAGACGCTTAAGAACCACACTTTAACCGATTAAACCCTCAATACCTATCTGACAAAAAGGGCTCTCAAGGCCCTTTTTTGTTCTCTCTTTAAATAAAATTTTAGGCTTCCAAGACCATGTCCCTGATGATCTCTGGTGTCAGGCCATAGGAAGGTTTCACTTCCACCTCTTGACGGACCCCTGTTGTTTTTTCCTGAGCCCTCACCGTCAACAACCCATCAGCATCCACAAGAAAAGTCACATCGACGCGTGCCTGCCCTGCAGGCAGAGGAGGAATCCCCCAAAGCTCAAAATAAGCCAAAGAACGACAGTCCTCTACCCGTTGGCCTTCTCCTTGAAGGATATGAAGTTGAAGGCCCGTTTGTCCATCATCACTGGTGGTAAAGGTTTGGGTCATCGCAACCGGAATGCGGGTGTTGCGTCGAATCAAGACGTCGATTTGTCCGCCCATAATCTCAAGCCCTAAGGACAAGGGCGTCACATCCAACAACAGGTGTTTGGCTCCGTAGGTTAAAGCCTCTGCTTGAAGAGCCGCTCCTTGAGCCACCACCTGATCTGGATCCAACGAACACAAGGGGTCTTTTCCTCCCCTAAAGGCTTTTGCTCTTTCAAAAATCAATGGCATTCGGGTGGCACCTCCCACCAACAAAAGCCCTTGAAGATCTGACGGTGACACCTCTTGTTCCTGAAGCACCCGTTGGACATAGGCAAACATCTGATCCACAAGAGGCCTCGCAAGAGCCTCAAAGGTGTCCCGGGTTAAAATACCCCCTTGTTTTTGAAAAACGACTTCCTTTTGGGTGGAAAGTCTTTCCTTGAGCAATCGAGCTTCCTCTAAAGCAAGGGCTCGTTCGGTGGGAGAAAGGGTTTCAAACATCTCACCCCATCCGTAAATTGCGATAAGACGGTCAAAATCGTCCCCTCCAAGGGTTAAATCCCCTCCTGTTGCCCGCACCTGAAAGACCCCCTTGTCCAAGTGCAGCAAGGAAAAATCAAAGGTCCCCCCTCCTAAATCAAAGACACCATATAACCCTTCAAGACCCTTTTCCAAACCATAGGCAAGGGCCGCAGCTGTTGGCTCGTTCAAAAGCCTTAAAACCGTAAACCCTGCCTCCAGAGCCGCCTGTCGAGTAGCCTGACGAGCCGCTTCATCAAAGGAAGCGGGAACTGTAATCACAGCCTTTGAAACGGGATATCCCAACGTATTCTCAAGGCCGTCAAAAACATACTTTAAAAGAGCCGTCGAGATGTGAAGAGGTGTCCAAAAGCGTCCCTCCATCTCAAGAGCCAATCCCTCACCGGGAAGCTCCCTTAAGGGATGAGGAAACGATCGCGCCACCTCATCTTGAAGTCCCCGTCCCATCAATCGTTTAATAGAAGCCACAACCTTTTCCGGAAAACGCCACTGCAACTCCTGGGCCTCTCTACCACACACCATCTTCCCTCCCTCAAGGCCCCACAAAGAAGGAACAAGAGGATCCCCGTTAAAAGAGAGCATATGCACCTCCCCCTCCTCCCCATAGGCCACAAGGGTATGGGTTGTGCCTAAATCAATTCCCACCGCCTCAATAGGACAGATACCTAAGGAATTTTGGGACTTTTTCTCTTGAGGTTCTTGAATTTGGATCGGCACCTAAAGGCTCCTCTTTTCAAGACGCCTTAAGGTTCCCCACCGTAGATAATATATTGCCGCCTCTTGAAATGCTCCATCTCTTAAAGCGACACCTAATCCCTTAAAAGCCTCACAACTCAAGAAATGAACCTGCTCTGGGGAAAGGTGACCTTCTAAAAATTGCTCCTCCATCTCTAAAAGTTCTTCTAAAATTTCTGGGTCTTGGGGAATCGGCCAAAACCCTGCTTCCTTAAAGACATATTCAGCCCTCTTTAAAGGATCTTTTAAAAGTTCATAAGCCCACACAATACGGGAAAAACGGGCTTCTGCCTCCTGTTGTCGGCCCAAGTCACCAATAAAAAGGTCGGGATGTTCTTGCCTTTGAAGAAGAAGAAACCGTTGCTCCAAATCTGGCAAATCAAAAGCAGGCACCAGTCCTAAATCCTCAAAAGGCCCCCCCTCTTCACGCATGAAAAGATTCCCCACAACCACAACGCCCCTTTTCATTCGGATTAATAAAATCAAATCCAGGACTTAAAGGATCGTCCCGATAATCCATTGTCGTGCCAATCAAAAAAAGAATCGCTTTTGCATCCACAAAAAGAACCACTCCTTGGCTTTCAACCTTCTCATCGGTGGGATTTTCCTGTTCCACATATTCCAATGCATAGGCAAGACCAGAACACCCCTTTGTCTTAAGAGTCACCCGCACACCCAAAGCGGGGCTGTTTCTTTCAGATAACAGCTCCTTAATCCGCAACGCCGCCCCAGAGGTTAAGTTTAAAATAGGAGGAGAGGACATCTGGGCCATTAAACCTCCCGCTGCTTTTTTTGATAATCCTCTACAGCCGCTTTAATCGCCTCTTCAGCAAGGGTGGAACAATGAAGTTTCACGGGCGGAAGAGCCAGATGTTTTGCAATATCTTGATTTTTAATCTCTTGGGCTTCATCAATCTTTTTCCCTCGAATCCACTCCGTTACTAAAGAACTGGAGGCAATCGCAGAACCACACCCAAAGGTTTTAAAAACAGCTTTTTCAATCACGCCTGCGTCATTCACCTCGATTTGAAGTTTCATCACATCTCCACAAGCAGGGGCCCCCACCAATCCTGTTCCCACATTTTTAAGGGAGGCATCCAACTTGCCCACGTTGCGGGGGTTTTCGTAATGATCAATTACTTTAGTTCCGTAAGCCATGGTTTTTCTCCTTTGATCGCTTTTCTATTTCCTTAATGGGCAGCCCATTGAATGGAGCTGATATCAATTCCCTCTTGGTGCATCTCCCAAAGAGGGCTCATCTCTCTCAAGCGTTTGACCGCCACGATAATCTGATGGGCCGCCTCTTGAAGTTCTTCTTTTGTAGTAAAACGGCCCATACTGATTCGCAAAGAGGTGTGAGCCAACTCTTCTGAAAGCCCCAACGCCCTTAAGACATAAGAAGGCTCAAGGGAAGAAGAAGTACAAGCAGATCCTGAAGATACCGCTAAATCTTTAATGCCCATCATAAGTCCCTCCCCCTCCACAAAGGCAAAACTTAAGTTGAGGTTATGGGGAATACGTCTGATGGAATCTCCATTCACAAAAACATCGGGAAGATTTTTTGTCATCTCCTCAAGAAAAAAATCCTTTAGAGAAACCATGCGCTCCCATTCCTGTTCCCGCTCTAATCCGGCTAAACGGCACGCTTCTCCCAAACCTACACACAAAGGAGTCGGCAAAGTGCCAGAACGAAATCCCCTTTCTTGCCCCCCACCGTTCACAAGGGGCTCAAGCCTGACTCGTGGTTTTCTACGCACATAAAGCGCCCCAATTCCTTTCGGCGCATAAATTTTATGGCCTGAAAGACTTAACAGATCGATTTGCATTTCATTCACATCAATAGGAATTTTCCCAATCGCTTGAGCCGCATCCGTATGAAAATGAGCCCCGCGCTCCCGACAGAGTTTCCCAATCTCCGCTAAAGGCTGAATCACGCCGATCTCATTGTTTGCCGCCATAATGGAAACCAACACCGTCTGATCTGTAAGCGCCTCCTTCAGTTGATCCAAATCGATCAAGCCATAAGAGTTCACAGGAAGATAGGTGACATCGAAGCCTTCCTCCTGCAGGTGGCGGCAACTATCAAGAACACATTTATGTTCCGTCTGACAGGTAATCACGTGACGCTTTTGCGTTTTCCAAAAACGCGCCACCCCTTTAACTGCCATGTTGTTCGCCTCTGTGGCCCCTGAGGTAAAGATGATTTCTCGAGGATCCGCGCCGATCACCTTCGCTACTTGGGCCCTGGCTTCCTCCACTGCTTCTTCAGCTTCCCATCCAAAAAGATGGTTGCGGGAATGGGGGTTACCGAACTTTTCCATCCAAAAGGGCAGCATCTTTTCCCAAACCCGAGGATCACACGGCGTCGTGGACTGATAATCAAGATAAATCGGTTTGTTAGATACCACCATAATTTAATACTCCTTGCTTAGAGCGCATACGCTCATAAATGATTTCCCAATTTTTGATAAAAAAATTGATGTCCTCGTCAGTATTTTGCCAGCTGGTGGTAACACGAATCGTTGTTCCAAAAACCTCCTCTGGAATACCCATCGCCTTTAAACTAGCAGAGGGTCCGATTTTTCCAGAAGAACAGGCAGAACCTGCACTCACCGAAATCCCTGCCAAATCAAAGGCCATTAACTGAACTTCTGTCTTAACACCCGGCATTGAGATAAAAGAGGTGTTCGCTAACCGTTCTTTTTCTTGACCCACGACAAAACAATCAGGACACACCTCTTGAAGTCGTGTCTCAATTCTTTTTTGCCATAGACGACACCGCTCTTGTTCTAAAGTTTTTTTTTCGTCTGCCGCTTCTGCTGCTGCCGCAAAGGCCATGGCAAGGGCCACATTCAACGTGCCAGACCGCATCCCGCGTTCTTGCCCGCCTCCCGCCATAATATAACCAAGAGGAACAGAGGTGCGGGCCACAAGGGCTCCAATCCCTGAAGGACCTCCTACCTTGAGGGAGGACAACGTCATTAAGTCAAAATGCTTTTGGAATTCAATCGTTTTTTTCCCCAAAACCTGAACG
>CAZGKG010000026.1:11494-13578 GCA_964525615.1 uncultured Rickettsiales bacterium
TTTTTTTTTTTTTTCCTAAACGGCATCCGTGTGAAAAATTCCTCCTCTGTCCTGCACAAGACGGGCCAATTTTTTTACATCATTCAAAACGCCCGTTTCATTGTGACCCCAAATGACGGAACACAAAAAGGGGGGGGAGATCTTTTGAAGCATCTCTTCCAAAACGTTAAGCTCGACCTGTCCCCCTTGGTCTACCGGTAATAAAGTATTGAACTCTCCCTGTTTCCGCACAGAATCATGATCAGTACCGCTTACAAATACTTTTAGTTCGGGCAAATTAATCCCCTTTAAAGCCAAAGCATTCGCCTCTGTGCCTCCACTCGTAAAGATGATCTCTTGAGAAGAAGCGCCAACGGCACCTGCAATTCGATGACGCGCTTATTCTAAAAGACCTCGCGCCCTACGTCCCGATGCATGAATAGAAGATGGATTTCCCCATTCCAAAAGCCCCTTTTCTAAGGCGATTTTTGCCTCCGGACGCAAAGGGGCTGCAGCATTCGCATCCAAGTAGACAGAAGAAACGGAAAGTCCACTTTTCATACGTCTCTTCCTTCTACTTGAAACTTTTCCTCATTTTTTAACGAAAACTGTCCCTTGCCAGAAGCACAGATATCCGCAAGAGAAATTTTCTCAAGACTTTGCACAAGAGCTTGCTCTACCTGCTCCCACGCGTGGTGAGCCAAACAACGGCCTCCGTTCGGAAGACATCCCTTTGGATTTCCAGGATCTTTATGCGTTATCCTACATCGGGTGACCTTCAGATTTTCACCCATTGCCCGAAGAATAGCAGCCAAAGAAATATCCTCTGGGGGACATCCTAAAAAATAACCCCCCCGTTGTCCTCGAAGACTTTTTACAAAACCTTCTTGCCTTAAAGACACGAATAGCTGCTCTAAATAGGGAAGAGGAAGGCCCTGTCTCAAAGCAATTTCTGGTAAAGGCACAGGCGCCTCGGGAGGGTGAATCGCCAAGTCAGCCATTGCCATCACAGCATAACGCGTACGTGTGCTCAGTTTCATAAACTTTTTGGCTTTCTGAATCTCTTGTTACATAAAACTGGTATTTTGGACAAAAAAGTGGTAATAATTTACATTCAATCTACATGTGATTTTATGAATCCTGAGTAAAAAAGTCAACGATGAAGACCAAACCCTTCAAATATCGTGTGAAAGAGAGTGTATGTCAGAGGTTATGATTAACGGCCCCGAAGGCCGACTTGAAGGAGTATATCGTTATAGTGGCAGGCGCAATGGCCCGATTGCCCTTGTACTGCATCCCCATCCCCAACGGGGTGGAACCATGAACAACAAAGTCACCTATCGCCTTTATCGCACCTTTTGCGAAATGGGATTTAGTGTTTTACGGTTTAATTTTCGAGGCGTCGGTCGCTCGGAGGGCAGTTTTGGTCAAGGTGAGGGAGAAATGAGCGATGCTGCCTCTTGCTTGAATTGGCTTCAGTCTCAACATCCAGATCCTTCCGCCTGTTGGATTGGGGGCTTTTCTTTTGGTGCTTGGATTGCAATGCAGCTTTTAATGCGCCGTCCTGAAATTAAAAGCTTTATCGCCGTCAGCCCCCCTGCTAATTTGTATGATTTTACTTTTTTAGCCCCCTGCCCTGTTCCTGGATTAATTATTCAAGGAGGGCAAGATACGATTGTTTCCAAAGATTCTGTAGTGCGGCTGGCGAATCGTCTCTCCCTTCAAAAGGGAATCCAAGTGACCCTTAAAATGATTCGAGGGGCCGACCATTTTTTTAAGGAAAATTTGGAAGAAGTGTCAGATCTTGTGAAAGAATACGTCACTGAAAGTTTTCCTTCCCAAGAAAAAACACTTTAAAGATTGGAAAAAACCCTTTAAGAAAAAATCTGAGAACGGAGTTTTTCACCCTCCGCTTGAAGACGCAGGCGCTGTTTTTCAAGATCCTCTTCATCCTCTTGCCGAACAAGTGTCTCGTCGCCTTCATGCCACTCTCGAGAGGAAAAGGCCTGAGATCCAAAAGGAACCGTATTAATGTCGGGAAAAGGCTTTTGTGTCAGTTCTGGCTTTTTTCTGAATTGACTTCCTAAAGTGGGCACCTCACATCC
>CAZGKG010000027.1:0-5868 GCA_964525615.1 uncultured Rickettsiales bacterium
CTCATATTTCCTTGGAGTAACCCGTGTTTCCTTTTGTCATCATCACAGGGCTTTCCGGATCGGGTAAATCCATTATTATTAAATCTCTTGAGGATTTGGGATATGAGACGATTGACAATCCTCCACTCTCACTTTTGCGTCCTGCGATCGAAGAGAAAAATCCTGGGGGAAAACCCCTTGCGATTGGCGTTGACGTTAGATCTCGTGATTTCTCTCCAAAAGAGCTTTTAAAAACTGTTCAAGAGTTACGCGAACAAGGGAAGAACCTTCACCTTGTTTTCTTGGAAAGTGACGACAGTGTGATCGAAAGACGTTATCGAGAAACACGACGGACCCACCCCCTTGTGGAGGGGAGTGATTTAACCCAAGGAATTTTCCAAGAAAGGCTGTTACTTCTAGAGTTACGAGAAGCTGCTGATTTGATACTTGACACTTCACTGCTCACACCTCCTGAATTTAAGGCCCTGGTCAGAGAGCGCTTTAGTTTTCACCACCAAAAAACCCTGAATCTCCATCTCATGTCTTTTGCCTTTCGTGAAGGGATCCCAAGAGAATCCGATATGGTTTTTGATATGCGCTTTTTAAAAAATCCCTATTACGAGCCTTCACTAAAAATAATGACGGGAGAGACACCCTCGGTTCAAAGTTATCTAGCTGATGACAAAACCTTTAAAGCTTTTTCGGAACACTTAAAAAAAATGCTGGATCTTATTTTACCTCCGATTGAAGCCGAAGGCCGAGGATATTTCATTATTTCCTTTGGATGTACAGGGGGACAACATAGATCAGTTTTTACAGCCGAGTGGATGAGTCGATGGCTTCGGGAAAAGGGATATGGTGTTGAGACCTACCATCGTGAAATAAAAAAGCTTTAAAATAAGACCCTTACCCCTCTCCAGAGAGGGCTTCTTAAGATTTTTTTTTTAGAATCAAGTGTGATTTTAAAAGGAAAACTCCAAAATGCCCAATAATCCTATTGTGATCGTGGGGGCTAAAAGAACGCCTATGGGAGCTTTAGGGGGCAAACTCAAATCCCTGTCAGCCACAGACTTGGGAGGAGTTGCCATCAAAGGAGCACTCGCTCAAGGGAGCGTTCCCCCCGAAAAAATCTCTAGCGTTTTTATGGGATGTGTTCTTTCAGCAGGATTGGGACAATCTCCTGCACGTCAAGCAAGCCTGAAAGCGGGAATCTCTTACCACACAACCACAACTCACCTGAATAAAGTTTGTGGATCGGCTCTTCAAGCGGTCTTTAGCGCCACACAAGAGCTTTTGACCCAACCATCTGAGGGGGTGGTTGTGGCAGGGGGTATGGAAAGCATGACAAATGCCCCCTACTTAATCACAAAAGCTCGCCAAGGTTATCGCCTCGGCCATGGGACGCTGATCGATCACCTGTTTTTTGACGGGATCGAAAATGCTTCTGACCATCAGTTGATGGGAGCTTTTGCAGAATATACGGCGGAAAAATACAGCCTCACACGAAAAATCCAAGACGACTACGCCCAAGAAAGCGTATCTCGCACCCTTAAAGCTTTAAAAGACAAAACCTTTGATGAAGAAATTATCCCTGTCTTTACAGAGGGGGAAATGGTGTCGGTAGACGAACCACCGCTACGCATCAAAATTGAAAAAATCCCCACCCTTAAACCTGCTTTTTCTCCTCAAGGAACCGTCACAGCGGCCAGCTCAAGTGCCCTTGCTGACGGATCATCAGCCCTTGTGGTAACCCATCTTCAAACGGCTCAAAAAGAGGGATGGAAGCCCCTTGCGGTAATTCGAGGAATCTCAACCCACGCACAAGAACCCGAATGGTTTACGACAGCTCCTATCGAGGCAATTTCAAAATTAGCAACACAAACGGGATGGCTTTTGTCTGATGTGGATCTTTTTGAAATCAATGAAGCTTTTGCTGTTGTCCCCCTTGCCGTGATGAAAAGTCTGAATATCCCCTTCTCAAAAGTCAATATTTTTGGAGGAGCCTGCTCTTTAGGACATCCTCTTGGGGCTTCAGGCGTGCGTATTGTGATCACCCTTTTGAATGGTTTGCAGAAAAAAAATCTTAAAAAAGGCATTGCCGCCCTTTGTATCGGCGGAGGAGAGGCCATGGCGATTGCCATAGAGCGATTGGTTTGAAAAAGCCCTCTCATTTTAAGAATTTTTATTTCTAAAAGTCTGGATTTCCCGTCAAACCCCCCTCATAGTAAAAAAAAGCAGAACCTTTCTGAAGAGGACTTTCTGCGACTGTGTCATGGAAGAATCTGTATCTTAAGGAAAAGGATGTCTCATAGTTTTTTACTTCTTCCTTTTTTAACCAGCCTTTCAGGAGAGACCTTAACTCTTCTGCTTTCTCTTGTGTGCTTTTTTTCGCTTGTGATCCTTTTCTTAAAATGGGGTGAGCTTGGCCTTGCGGGATATGTTATTTTGGGAACGGTGGCGTCTAATCTTCAAGTATTAAAGGTGGCTTACCTTCAACACACCACCTCCTCAATGGTTTTGGGAACGGTCATCTTTACCTCTTTGTTTTGGGCGATGGCCCTTCTGACAGAGTATTATGGACCACAAAAAGCCCGAAGGATTCTTTTCCTTTCCTTCGGAATGACCTTTCTTTTACTGGCATGGATGGGGATTGGAATTGCTTATGAACCCATCTCCACCCCTCAAAATCTACAGGTGCAGAAGGCGCTTGAAGTCCTCTTTTTGCCTGCGCCTGGACTTTTTATCGCCAGCCTCATCGCTTATTTCTTGAGCCAACTAATGGAAATTTGGCTTTTAAGCCGCTTGAAAACATGGACAAAAGGACGTTTTTTGGGAACCCGAGCGACCTTTTCAGCCCTTGTGTCCGGTTTTTTAGATCATGCCCTTTTCAGCATTCTGGCGTGGAAGGTCTTTGATATCCAGTCCTTGAGTTGGACGACACTTTTCTGGACTTACATTCTTGGCGCTTATGGACTGAGACTTTTTCTTTCTTTTGGCGCGGCCCCTCTTTTGCATCTGGTAAAAATATTACAAGGTAACAAATGGACTTTGAATTTTTTAGAAAGAAGGCAGAAGGATGCTTAAGCGAATTATTCCTTTAAGATCAAGAACTGTACTTCAACTTGAAGGACCAGATGCAAAACCTTTTCTTCAAAAAATTCTTACCCAAGATATCAACAAGCTTTCTCCTCAAAAAGCCTTATACAGCGCATTTTTAACACCAGAGGGACGTTATTTTTCAGATTTTTTTATTGTGGAATCAGACGGGTCAATTTACATCGATCTTTTAAAGGAGCATCTCCTTCCCATTGCCTCAGAGTTCCATTCTTATAAAATGCGCATGAATCTCTCCTTTAAGGATCTAACAGACAAAATGTACGTTTTTTCCGTGATTGGTCATGGGAGCGAGCTGGAGGATTTCTGTCTTTTGCCTCTGGAGGGAACCTGTCAAACGATCGGCCAAAGCTTTGCCTTTGTAGACCCCCGTCTACAATCTTTAGGGTTGAGAGTTCTGACAGTCCCAAAAACCCCCTTCCCTATTCAAAATATTCCCCGTGGCACAGAGGATGATTACAGATTTTTTAGAACTCAGTTGGGTGTTTCAGAAGCCCCAGAAGAGCTTATCCCTGGAAAATCCATTATTTTACACCACGGATTACAAGATTTAAATGCGATTGCTTGGGACAAAGGATGTTATCCGGGTCAAGAACTTATGGTGCGTAGCCTTTACAGAGGACAAATTAATAAAAGGACTTTTCCTGCCCGCATTGAAGGACTGTCCGACCTCTCTCAAGGCGCCCTCCTTCGTTTCAAAGAGGAGACTGTGGGAGAAATGCTCAGCAACTGTGGGCCAATAGGCATCACCCTGATCCCCCCCTCTTTAGCTCAAAAATGCGAAGAACGAGGGGATTGCCTCACAACCGATCTGACAAAAATTTTCCCCCATACAATGTCTTGGATGAAATTGTAATCCCTGCCAAACATCTTCTAAAACTAGACAAAGCCGCGAGGTTCTGTCAGGATAAGGTCATCTTTTTACAATCAAAGAGGTTTCCATGGGACTCAGTTTTAGTCACCTCCTCATTGTTCTTGTAGTTGTTCTTGTCATGTTTGGTGCTGGAAGACTTCCTCAGGCGATGGGGGACTTGGCGCGGGGATTAAAGGCCTTTAAAGAGGGGTTAAAGGATGACGATTCGCCCCCCCCCTCCTCTTCCAAATCGAGACGACTCAAAAAATGATGGATCTCTTAGGCTGGGGAGAATGGCTTGTAATTGCCATTTTGGCTCTCATTATTGTGGGGCCCAAAGACCTTCCCCGTCTTTTTTTTATCCTTGGCCGTTGGATCAGAAGACTTCGGGAGTCTACCGCCGGAGTACGGGAAGAATTTGAAGGCTTGATGCGCCTTGAACAAATCAAAGAATATCAGGAAAAAGTCGCAGAGGAAGAGAGAGAAGACGACCAGACCTTTTTTTTAAATCAAGACCTCCTTCCCTTTTCCTCATCCCCTTCAGGATCCAAAAAACGCACTAAGGGGACAAAACAACAGAAAAAATCCGCATGAAGGGAAACTCTTCCCCGGAAAAAGTGTCCTTGCTAACGCACCCTCCCCTCGCTTCCATGACTCTTGTAGATCACTTATGGGAGTTAAGACGACGGCTTATCGTGACGCTTGCGGCTTTTTTTGTCGCCTTCGGGGGTGTATATCCCTTTTCCGAAGAGCTTTTTATTTTTTTGGTAAAACCCTTAGCCCATATTGTCTCATCCCATAATCATCGCTTAATTTACACAGGATTAACGGAAGCCTTTCTCACCTATATCAAAGTTTCCCTTCTGGGTGCTTTTGTCCTTGTCACTCCTGTGTTTTTAAGCCAAATTTGGTTTTTTATTGCGCCAGGGCTTTATCGACAAGAACGCAAAATTTTTATCATTTTTTTGCTGACGGCGCCTCTTCTCTTTCTGGCGGGCGCCTCTCTTGCTTATGGCGTTGTGTGCCCGTTAGCATGGAAATTTTTCCTCAGCTTTGAAACCCCCTCAGTTGCAGGCAGTCTTCCGATTCACTTAGAAGCCAGAGTCAGCGAATATCTCTCCCTTGTGACAAAACTGATTCTTTCCTTTGGGCTTTCTTTTCAATTACCGATTGTCTTATTACTCTTGGGACGTGCAGGATTTCTTAAAGGGGAAAAGCTCAAGGCTCAACGGAAATACGCTTTTTTAGCAATCGTTGTGGTGGCAGCTTTGGTGACGCCTCCGGACTTTTTAAGTCCTTTAAGCCTAATTGTCCCCATTTATGGACTTTATGAACTGTCGGTTGCTTTCATGTGCTTTCAAGAGAAAAAAGGATCCCCTTCGAACAAAGCATTTCATTCTGAATCTTAATCTTTAAGATTTTTTTCTTAAAAGAGAGAGAGAAACTGCAACCGTCTGGAGGGTTTCAAGATTAAAGGTCTGGGCTTCGCGAAGGAAGCGACAGACAACGTCATAAAGAGCACCCCAAGCAAAAACATCCCTTTGGGAGAAAATGGCCTGCTGTCTTTGCGTCTTAAGCTGATTTTGAGAACCTTGGATCACCAAATCTTGCACCCAAAGAAGAAGTTGTTCTCCAAACCATTCTTTTGTCATACTGGCCCAAAAGACCCCATGGGAGGAATGAAAGGGCATTTGAAAATCTGGATCCCCTTCAGGAAGCAAAGCCCGCTCCATCAACTCTTTAAAAAGAGAAAATCGATCAAGGGTGTTTTCATTTAAAAGACGAGCAGCATTGCCCAAACAGCCCTTCGTTATATCCCACAACCGGTGTTTTTCCTCAGCAGAAGGAAGGGAGATTCCGAGCTCCTCACAAATTTTTTGAAGATGGTGAAAGCCCTTTTCTTTTCTGCCAAGGAAACATCA
>CAZGKG010000027.1:5878-13218 GCA_964525615.1 uncultured Rickettsiales bacterium
AAAGTTGGCTGAAGGAAACAATCGCTCAATACGACACCTGGAACGGACTGTGGGAAGAACACGTCCTTGATTTTGAGCCGTTAGAAAGAAAAAGGTGTGGGGGGCTGGTTCCTCTAGAATTTTTAACAAAGCATTGCTTGCGTTGATAGTGAAATGGTCAACATCAGGAATTAAAACTAAACGCAACAGACCCTCAACGGGGGCTTTACGTAAAAAATGGGACAGTCCCCGAACCGCCTCCACATGGGGGTCTTTTAAGAGAAAAAAGTCTCCATGGCTTTCATTTACAATCCGCCGAAATAAAGGATCTGACGTACCAAGCTTCTGGCCCCCCGAAAAAAGCTGTCGTATCAAGTTATAAGCAGCAGTGCGTTTTCCAACCCCCTGCGGCCCCCATAAAAGCCATCCATGAGCAAGGCGCCCTTGTGCTTGTGCTTTTTGAAAATGGGTGATGAAGGTGTCATGACCCAAACAAAGAGGATTTTCGGAAGGTGCAAGAGAGCTCATCGTCCCTTTACCTGCTGCAGAAGGGTTTTCCCAAAATGATACAAAGATTTTCCCAACGCTTCATCTAAATGCTCAAGATGCTTTTCCACCCACGCCTCTTCTGAAGAAGAAAGCACTTTGGGAGGAAGAGGGGGCACGGGATCCTTCTTCGCCTCAAGCTTAAGCACAGGTGAAGATTTGAGACGCCATTTCACCTGGTGAACAGCAGCAAACCCCAAATATTGATTCACCTTTTCACAAAGATACGAAGCCTCATAAGCCAACTCAAGGGCGTCTTTTCCCCAAACAGCGAGATGCAAAACTCCCCTCCGATTTTTATCTGTGGGAAAGACAAGTCTTTCTGGATAAGTCTTCTCCCCCCAAAAAGTGCCGACAATCTCAGGCCATCCCATTGCCAACTGGGCCCAAAGCCCTCCTTCTCCCTTGATGAGAGGCGTTGTCACTTCTGAAAGCAAATGGTTTAAGGGGGAAAGTTTGAATTTTCTGGCCATCTCCCTCTTTTTACAACATAAAAAGCCCGGACAAAAGACGAAAGAAAAAGATTTTTTGTCTTTTTAAGGGGATTCTTGAGGGATTTTTTTTGTCAAAAAAGGTTTTTATTTTTTATTAATTGTTTGATTTTAAAGTCAAATTCAAAAATAACAGGGTTTTTCAGTCAAAAAATGATTTTTGCTCTCGCCCCTTTTTTAATGATTCCCCTGTGGGTTGGTCTTACTTTTGCCAATACAGCCCCTTCCCCTCAACCCCCTGACTCTTTTGTGACGGTTCAAAATTCAGACGTCGGGAAGGGTCTGATTCTTTCATTTTCTGAATCCAATCTTGGATTTTCTGCATTCGTTCGAAAAGGTTTTTTTTGGTTGGTTTTCCCATCATCAAACCCTTTAAGTATGGAAGGAAAAAAATTTCCCTTAGGATTTGGAAAACCAGAAATTTTAAAGGATCAAAAGAAAACAGTATTACGACTTAAAATTCCAGAAGATGTCTACCCTTTAATCAAACACTCTCAAGGTCAGGTAGAAATTTTTCTAAACACCCGTCCAATTTCCATTCACCTTCCTTCAAGATCCTTAAGCCCAGACATTTTAAAAATAGATTTTCAAAAAAAATACGCCCTTTTACAGGTCCCTCATACAGATTTTATTGAGATTGACGATCCTGAAACCCTTGAAAAGCTGATCATCGTTCCCATTTCTGCCCCAGAAAGTGGCTTTCTAAGCCTTTTAAAAAAACGAGATTTCAGTCTATGCCCAACCCTTCAAGGGCTTTTAATTGAAGCCAAGCCAGAAATTGAGATCCAATCTTCCGAAAAGAATCTGATCATCACCCGAACAGGTGGACTTCAAATTTCCCCGCCACAAGATCAGGCCTTTGCCTCTCAGGTCCCTTTATCTGAAAAGGATTTTCCCTTCGCTCTTGTCAGTGAACAAAAAAATCTTGAAGAGGAAATCGTACACGCTTTAGGAAGTGAAAAATTATCTCTCCTTTGGGAGCAAATCCAGCAGCAAATTTCCTATGGAGAGTTAACAGAAGCCTCCACACAACTCGCCCTTTTGGCACGAGACCATCCAGAGTTTGAAAAATTGCGTCTTTTCCAGATCACAAAAGGCCTATCTTTTTTCTTTAAGAACCAATTGTCATCCGCTTTTTACACCTTATCAAATCCTTTTTGGGAAAAAGAGATTCGGCCATGGATTGAGGCAACACGTCTAAAAAATGGCGAAATTGAGACGGCACTTACAGCCCTTGAAAAAGATCTTCCTACGGTTTCTCGGTTTCATCCTGTCTTACAAGGACATCTTCTTTTAATAGGCGCACAAGGATCTGTGCATATTGGGCAAACAAAAAGCGCTCATAAATTTTTGCTAAGCCTTCCCAAAAGCATCACGTCAGAACAAAAAAAATACGCAAAAGCCCTTTTGCAACAGTTAATGTTTGATCCTCTTTTGCCAGGAGGTCCAGCTCCTCAAGCAGAATCCAATCTCACAAAAAATCATCAATGGTTGCGTCATGAAGCCCAACTTCAAGCAAAATTAGAGGCAATTCTCACAGGATATCGCGTCGGTCGTTTTACCCCCTCAAAAACTCTTGAAGAAATTCAAAAGATTCAATGGGAATCACGAAATCCTATTTTTGAATCACAAATTCTTAAAACTCAAGGAGAACTCTATGATACAGAAAAAGAATTTTCAAAAGGACTTGAATCTTACGCGCGTTTTTTAAAACGCTTTAAAGGGGATCAAGACTACGATAAAATCGAAGAGAAAGCCTTAAAACTTTATCATGAAGCACTTCTCTCGCCGGATCTTCCATTTTATAAGCGGTTCGTCATTTTCAAGCGCTTTGAGGAGAAGTTTCTATCCCAACTAGAGGATAAAGTGGCAATCCTCTCTCATTTTATCAAAAAACTGATCGACTTTAATCTTCTAGAAGATTCGTTAACTCTTTTATCCCAACAGGAAAGCCCTTTCCCTGAGGATATTTTAAAGCTAGCTAAAGCCTATTTAGAAAACAAACACCCTGAAAAAATTTTTACTCTTTTAGAAAAATACGAAAAGCTATTGCCCGAAGAAACAGCAGAAGAACGTCTTGACCTTCACACAAAGGCCCTGAAACAAATGGGGCGTTTTGAAGAAGCTTTGTCTTTAATTCCTGAAGATGAAATACCTGTACACCTTTTTGAGAGAGCGTCTCTTCTGATGGAAAAGAAAGCATGGCAAAAAGCCATTCCTCTTCTGGAAAAAATTATTGAAAAAGAAAAAAATCCCGATATTGCAATCATCGAATCTTTAGCGATCTCTCTTTATCACACCAAAAACAATGAACGACTAAAGGAACTTCTCACGGCTAAAAATCAAAAACGCTCTTTGTTCTTAAAAACATTGGCTGAAACCTCATCCTCCGAAACCCCCAAAAATTTTCAAGAGCTTCGAGAGAGCCTGAAGTTTTTAAAAAAAATTCCCAATGATTTTTTAAAGAACCTATAAGAAAGAAGTTCTGTGGAAGAAATTCGTCTCTCTCAAAACGAGCTTTATGATTCCTCATTAAAACGCACTTATATCAAAAGAGGCTTTCTGCTTCTTTGTGTTTTGATGTCTGTGATTTTTTCTTTTGAAATATTTTATATCTTACAAGAAAAAAACAAAATAATAGAAGATTTTCATGCAGAATTGAAAACGCAATCCCTTCATTTAAGTTTTTCTCTTTTTGAAATGACGGAACATATTGATTTTATGAACAATATGTTCCTAAACCCCACTCAAAAATCCTTCCAAGATTTTTTTCCCCTTTTGTCCCCATTACCCCTTTTGAGCACTCATAAGTATTATGGAAAAATTCCTGTATTTCCGGAAAAAAACCCGAAAGAAAAGAGGGACGGGCTTCTTTATTTAGAAATGAAAAACCAAAAACTCTCAAAACAGGATGCCTTTGTAACCACTCATCTGATCGAACAGTTGCCTCAAAAGATCGCCCTGTTTTTTAAATCCTTTCATTTTATCAATTCTATCTGCTACATTTCCCCTCATGTAAATTTTTTCTTTCCATGGAATTTTTTTCCACCCCGGGTCAATCCCTTTTGGGTTCAACAAGCCCATGATCTAGAGTTCTCAATGCTTAAACTGAATTCTGATATGGGGTGGCGTCCACTTTCCTTTCAAGGAAGCTCTAATGATTGGTCTCTTAATTATGTAGCACCCCATTTTTTGGACAAAAAGCTTCATGGTTTTTTTTCTGTAACCCTTAAGCCTGACTATTTTAAGAAAAAATTAAAAAATTTTTCAATTCCTTTTGGACAGATTTTTATGTTAGACAGTCGATCCAAAAAGATTTTTTATAAAGATAAAAATGGGTTCAATTCCGAGGCAGATTTTCTGAAAGATGATCTACCCCTCAGCATCAATCAAAATGACATTTTAAGCTCTCCTCAAGACAAACTAATGTATCACAAAATCACCTGGTTCAGGGGCACCTGGACCACCGTCATTCCTTTAGAAAAAACTCCTTTTAAAATTCTGTTTATCTGTGATTCATGGGCAATTGCAAAACAACAAATAAAAAAAATTGTTTTAAAGCTTTTATGGCAAACGATGGTCGTTTTGATCATTTTGGGATTTAACTATCTTCTGATTCACCGTTTATTGACCCATCCTTTAAGACAGCTGATGGCCCATATCAATCAAGAAAGACTTGGGCTAAAAAGCAAGATTGAAAAAATTTCTTCTCCCTGGAAAGTCTGGGGACTTCTTATTTCTGCAGCCTTTCAAGAAAAAAGAAGGCGCATCAATGATTTAGAAATTTCCCTTCAAGAACGTTCTTTAGAACTACGAAAAACCATCGAAAATTTTCATAAATCACAAAAAGAAATTCTTTTGCAAGAAAAGCTGTCAACGCTTGGAACCGAAATTAAAGGGATTGCCCATGAACTAAAATCCCCCCTTTATTGTTTGGTGGAACTTTCAAGAATGTCCCAAGAACTTCTCCTGAAAATTCTCCCTACAAAATCATCAGAAAAAAATCTGCCCCTTTTGAAAGAAAATCTTGAAAAGATTTGTCATGAGTCGGAAAAAGCCCATGAGATCCTCCATCGAATTTTCCTCCCCACACAAACGGAAAAGAGAAAACTTGAGGCATTAGATTTAGGTCTCTTGGCCAAAGAATATGTCATGATTTCTTATCAAGGGCTCTTAGAAGAAAAGGATCCAATCCCCTTCATAATAGAACTGAATATCGAGGCAGAACCTATTCCTGTGTTGTGCAATCCCCAAGACTTAAGCCATCTTTTTCTCAATCTTTTAGGGAAGGGGTTTGAGGCTATTAAAAGACGCTTTCTAAAGGAAAAGGACGCCCCTCTCAAAGTGATCCCCCGTCTAACGGTTTCCATTTTTCAAGACGATGAAAAAGCGATTCTTTCTTTTATGGACAATGGATTGGCCCCTATTTCAGAGCCGGAAGGGGAATTTTTTGACCCCTTTTTATCTGTACAAGAAAAAGCCAAAGAAATCCAATTAGGCCTCTCCATGAGCCATGACATCATCCAACGTCATGAGGGATCTATGAAAATAAAGATAGAAAAAAATGAAACCCTCTTTGTGATCCATCTCCCCTTAAGTGCTCCCCAAACCCCGACAGCTAAATCATAATTCTTAATGACAGATTACAAAACAGTCGTGGTATTATGATTGACTTGGGCGTAATAAGCTTGGGTCATTTTTTGGGTATACTGACGAAACGTCTGAAAGGTCTTGCCTGTAAGAACAAGAGAGGGAAGTTGACGAATCGAATTGGGGTTAATTTGTTTTCCATTCTTCAAAAGTTCAAAATGGAGATGCGGCCCCGTAGAGCGGCCCGTCGTCCCTATAGAGCCGATCACTTGCCCCTGAGAAACCTGAGCGCCGGGTCGAATCCCCTTTCCATAACGATCAAGATGGGCATAAGCAGTGTGGTAACCAGAGCTATGACGAATCAGAATATAATTTCCATAAGAACCATAATAAGAGGCTTTTACAACCACACCATTACCTGCCGCCATCACAGGAGATCCACGAGGAGCAGCAAAATCAACCCCCTTATGCATTTTGGTATATCCCAAAATAGGATGGCGACGTTTCCCAAAGGTGGAGGATAAGCGCGCCCCATCCACTGGTGTACGCAAAAATTCTGAGCGCAAAGCCCGCCCCTTTTCATCAAAAAATTCCGGCTGTTGCGATCCAGGACGTTTAAATTGATAAAATCTATAAGGCACACCACTTAAATTCATATCAACAAACAAAAAGGTCTCGGGACGACTTTCTCCTCTTTTGGAATCCCAAGTTTCTTCATAAAAAAACTTGAAGGTATCCCCCTTTTGGAAATCCCGTTGAAAATCAAAACGATAACTTAAAACCCGAATCAATTTATGCAAAATATGGGGACTCACTCCCTGTTTTAAAGCATCTTGATAAAGACTCACCTTAATGGCCCCTTGAACAGCCACCTGACGCTTATGGAGTCGATAATTTAATTTTCGTGCTTCAAATCCATTTTTTTGCTCTTTTAACTGAATCTCTAAGCCCATTTCAGGAGAAAAAGAGAGGGTCTGTAACCACACACCTTTTCCTTCAGCGTCTTTCTTATAACGGACGTTTATTTTCAGCCCGACTTGAAGTTCTCTTGGATTAATCAAAGGCTTCAAAGAGTCCAAAGCCCCAGACGTTTGCTGTTGGCTGATCCCCAAAGTATTTAAAAGACCTGCAATCGTATCTCCTTCATGAAGAATTAACTCAACGTCACAAGAGGAAATTTTTTTCTTATTCCTTTGAGAAAGGGATTGAAGACCCCTTTGAAAAGAAGCCCTCTCAAAATTCGCTTCTGACCCTTGAGGTTTCTTGATAAAAGAAACCGAAGTCCCCCCCCGCTTCAGAAAGGGGTTAAAAAAAACGCCATCCGAATAAAAAAAAGCCGCCGAATAAGCCAAAAGAATTGGGATTCCTCCCCACCTCAGGTCTCCCCATTTCATAGACGATCGATTAATTTTTTGAATTAAAAAACGCACCTTTGACACCCAATTTTTGCACTTTTTGTCAAATTTTTACATTAAACAGGTTCAGTATTCATGCTACTAAACCAGATGTTTCTTAAAAAACAACTTCCTGCACAGACCCTGATTTACTGTCTTTTTGACAATCTAAAAGTTCTTAAATTTTAAAATTTTAGAAAGACTTTTTTATTTAAGATATCCTCTTGATCAAAAAAAATCTAGACAGAAAAAGACCTTTTTTTAAGGTGCTCCCCTTTTGCTGACAGGATTTTCCCCAAAAGCCTTAAGATCTCTTACAGCATCGTCCAACCCTTTTTTA
>CAZGKG010000027.1:13228-13570 GCA_964525615.1 uncultured Rickettsiales bacterium
GCCTTAACTCTTGCCTTAAGTCTTCCATCATATCTTTTTGCCCCATATTCAAGGCTTCCGATAACTTTTGAAACAATTGATCCATCTGAGTGAGTTGCCATTTAAGGCTTTCATGAAAAGGACGCGCCTGAAAGTCCATAACCAAACTTTTAAGAGAGGTTTCGATTCCCAACTGCCCCTCTCCCATTTTTAAAAGAAAAGGTTGCTGGGATTCCATATGGTCTGTCAAACACGCAAGCCTCTCACCCAAAACAAATAAAAGATCATGAAGCTGTGCACGCCCTTTTTCAATTTTTTGAGTTGCTTTTTGTAATTTATTAATATGCTCTCCAATATGTCCCC
>CAZGKG010000028.1:0-2814 GCA_964525615.1 uncultured Rickettsiales bacterium
ATTCCAGCCCAGGCAATCATCGCCCCATTATCCGTACATAAAGCGGGAGGAGGGGCCACAACTGTCAAAGGAGAAGCCACCCGACTGAGGCGTTCAAAAAGAAAACGGTTTGCCGCAACCCCCCCTGCTAACACAATTGTTTCTATGGCAGGAAAGAAAGATTGAGCCTCAAGAAGCGCATTCTTCAGACGATCTTCTAAAATTTGCGCAACGGTTTCTTGAAAACTTGCCGCCATATCCCAACGATCCTGATCCCCAAAGGGCCCTTCCCTCTCAATTTTCCGTAAAACAGCAGTCTTCAGTCCGGAAAAGGAAAAGTGGCACCCTTGTTTTCTAAAGAAAGGTTTAGGCAAAGAAAAGCGGGTGGGATCCCCAAAAGAAGCGGCCGCCTCAATGGCAGGGCCTCCAGGATAAGAAAATCCTAAAAGGCGACCTACCTTATCAAAAGTTTCACCTAAAGCATCATCGCAAGAGGTGCCCAAGAGATGATAGGTGCTGACACTTTCCGCTAACAAAAATTGCGTATGTCCGCCCGACATCAAAAGTAAAAGATACGGAAAAGACACTTGATCCGTCAGACGGGGAGTTAACGCATGACCCTCGAGATGATTAATTGCTAAAAAAGGCTTTTCAAGAGCGGCGCAGAGAGCCTTTGCAAACATCACCCCCACCATAACGCCACCAATTAATCCGGGGCCTCCTGTCACAGCGATGCCGTCCATGGCCTCAAGAGATACTGACGCATCAGACAAAACCTGATCCAAAAGAGCCGGCAAATAGGCAAGATGAGAACGAGAGGCAATTTCAGGAATCACCCCACCATAAGGACGATGAAGATCAATCTGAGAGGCACAACGATGCGCCAAGATTGATCCGTAAGGCACATCCCCTCCCCTGCCCTGCACAACCGCAATGGCTGTTTCATCACAACTTGTCTCAATACCAAGAACGACTAAAGGCTGAATGAAAGGGGCCCCCCTTTTAAAATCTCTTCTGCCTTTTTTGTATAACCCCCATTTTCCTCATGCAAGACCAGGCCAGGGAAAATTTTAGCACCCCCTTTGGCGCCTTTTTTCCCTTGGACAATTAAACGAATGGCTTCTCGCATTGGTTTAGGCCAAAGGGGTAGAATTTTTAAATCCCCCACTTTTCCCTCAAGAACCTGGATGCAATTTCCTAAATGCAGGGGAGGCAAAATTAAGGTTAAAATTCCCCCCGATTTAAGATGAGAAAGCCCCCTCATAAGCCACTCTTGAAGTCCTTCCACCCTTTGATGGGCCTCTGCTTTTAATTCCGATTGAGCCAAAGTGTTTGCTTTTTGAGAATAAAAAGGCGGATTCGTCACTAAATGATCAAACTGTTTCAGCAACTTCAAATCGGTGACAGAATTATGCTCGGGATGAAAGGAGGCGGAAAACCCATTACGTGCATGATTTTCGATCGCAATTTCTAAAACATCCCGATTTTTTTCAACACCCGTGATCTGAAGGGAAGGCTCTCTCGACAACAAAAAACAGGAAACAGCGCCCACACCGGATCCTAAATCTAATACCGATTCAAAAGGGCGCACGGGAACACAGGCAGCTAAAAAAACAGGATCAATGGCAACACGATATCCCTCTTGGGGCTGTAAAAGTTGAATTTTATGCCCTAAAAAACCGTTATCCGACAAAGCAAAAGGGGAAGACATCCTAGCTTTTCTCCTTAAAAATCTAATAGACGATAATGAGGACTGGGCGGCACCTGAAGCAAATGCTCTCGAAGAAAAGGACGGAAATGAGGACGAGATTTAACCCGCATATACCAATCCTTTGCCAGGAGATGTTTTTCCCAAGGCACATCCCCTAAATAATCAAGACAAGAAAGATGGGATGCCGCTGTAATATCAGCCCAAGAAAAAGAATTCCCCCCAAGCCAGTTCCGACGATCAAAAAGCCATCCAATGTACTCTAAGTGATCGTGAATGAGGGTGCGTCCTTGTTTCAACAAATAAGAATCGGGTCCGCCTTGTCCCATATGACGCTTGAAAATTTTTTCATGAAAAACATTCCGGGTGACTTCTTCATAAAACTTTCCATCAAACCAATCCACCAAACGGCGGACCTCTGCCCTTTCCTCACAGGAGTGACCTAAAAGAGAGGGAAAAGAGGGATTCTCCTCTAAATATTCCAAAAGGGGATAGCTTTTCACAATCACGAAATGACCATCTTTCAAAACAGGCAATCCACCTTCTGGATTCATCGCATACAAATCTTCGGAGGGACGCCATAGTTTTTCTTCCTTCAGGTGGACGACGACCCCTTTTTCCAACAGACCCCAACGAATTTTTCGAGAAAAAGGACAAAAAATAGCGTGGTAAAGGACTCGAGCTCCTATTTTTTGGTCCTCAGGCCCTCGTATTTGAGCAGATACAACAGGGGATCTATTTTTTTCTATAGTCAATAGTTTTACTCCTCTTCACAAAAGATACAAAAAAGGAAACAATTGCAAAAGTTTTTTTTCAACGAGAGCCCCACCGGTGTCCAACACACAAATTATTGTTTTTTCTATCCTTCAAGGGATTACGGAATTTTTTCCCGTAAGTTCGTCCGCCCATCTGATTCTTTTAAATCGATTTTTAGGATGGGCAGATTCCGGATTGGCATTAGATGTTGCTGTACACTTAGGAACCTTGGGCTCTTTGATAGTTTACTTTTGGAAAGAGACCCTTGAATTGTTTGAAGGAGGATTTGATCTTGTAAGAGGGCGTTTAACATCCCAAGCCCGTTTTTTTCTGCTTTTAGGATCTGCAACCCTCCCTCTTGTTTTTGTAGG